>JBDSTB010000041.1:0-10362 GCA_039928455.1 Minisyncoccota bacterium
GGCCCTCGGTAATTTTCCCATCTCTTAGTCCTGTTAAAATTTCTTCGGGAAGAGATAAAATTCTTAGAGAATTAGAAACGTATTCCCTACTTCTCCCCATCTTTTTGGCAATTTCATTGTGGGTAAACTTAAACTCACTAGCAAGCCTGAGAAATGCCCTAGCGCGATCAATGGAATTCAAATCTTCTCGCTGAAGGTTCTCTATTATTGCAAGTTCAAGCTTCATTATCGCGGTGTCGCCTATTCTGATGATTACAGGAACTTGAGATACACCCGCAAGCATGGCAGCTCGGAGCCTTCTTTCACCTGCTATTAGTTCATATTCTGTTACAAGTCCGCCGCCTTCTTTTTCAACTTCCACACGAGAAACTGTGAGAGGCTGAAGAACTCCGTATTGCTTAATTGAATCAGATAAATCCTGCAAACGGACTTCATCAAAGTCTCTTCTCGGTTGATATGGGTTTGGTTTAATTTTATCTGTGTCGATCCAGAAAATTGAGTTGGAATACATATTTGACATTGGTATATTTTAGCACATTTTTAAAAAAAATAAACTTATAATAAATGCATTCTCGGATTGATTTTTACGTAATATTGAAGTATGATTCTGGAACGTAGTTTGTTTGCCCAGGTGGATAAAAACAAAACTGCTTTTGTTTTTATCTGAGCAAAGTGAGGAGGTCCGCCACCTGGGTAATCTTCTTGATTTATCAAGACAAAAATGCGAAGCTTATTTTTGAATTGCCCAGGTGGCGGAATTGGTAGACGCGATAGACTCAAAATCTATTGATGGCAACATCATGAGAGTTCGATTCTCTCCCTGGGCACCAAAGGAATTTTAGAAATTAATACAAATACATGAAAAAATTATCAAAACATTCACATTCAATTGACTTTGAGATCAATGGGGGCAAGAAACTTTCAGGCTCAATTAGCACAGGATATTCGAAGAACGGTTCTGTAGGGTTGCTTTGCGCTTCTCTTATTAATGAAGGAACTACTATACTCCGAGGTATTGCTAGAATTGAGGAAGTTTATAGAATAATAGAAATCATGGAAAGCATTGGAGTGAAGGTCACTTGGACTGGAACAAATACTGTTGAAATTAAGACGCCCAAAGCCTTCGACTTTAAGAAACTCAATAGAGAGTCGGCAGAAAAAACTCGCTCCATACTAATGTTCATAGGTCCTTTGGCACACTTTCTCCCTTCATTTTATATTCCCCATGCAGAAGGATGCCACCTGGGGAAAAGAACCATTGCGGCCCACAGATTTGCACTAGAAGAACTTGGAATAAAGATTGCCGTAACTGGAGATAGATATGAAATAAAGAGTAAGGAGCTTAAACCTGGGAATATTGTTATGTACGAAGCGGGAGATACTCCAATAGAGAATGTATTGAGTGCCGCTGCACTGATTCCCGGCAAAACTGTAATCAAGTTCACAAGCTCAAATTATCAAGTACAAGAAATATGTTTCTTTCTTGAGGAATGCGGAGTTAAGGTTGAAGGCATAGGAACCTCAACATTAACTGTGCACGGCGTAAAGAAAATTAATAAAAAAATTGAACACAACAACAGCGAGGACCCTATAGAATCTATGACATTTATTGCAGCCGCAATAGCTACCGACTCAGAGCTTACAATTCTCCGCTGCCCTATCGATTTCCTACAGCTCGAACTCTACAAACTTGGCAAGATGGGACTTAAATATAAAATAATAAAAGAATATAAGGCAGAGAACAAAAGAACTTCTCTTGTAGATATAACTGTCTATCCATCGAAGTATAAGGCGCTTGATGACAAAATCCACGCCAACCCTTATCCTGGAATAAATATGGACAACCTTCCATACTTCGTAATTCCTGCCATAAAAGCAAAGGGGCAAACATTGATCCACGATTGGACTTATGAGAATAGAGCAATATATCTGACCGAGCTCAATAGAATGGGCGCGAATATTACACTTGCTGATCCGCACCGATTATACATTGAGGGTGGAACAAAACTTCATAATGCACAAATGGTCTGCCCGCCGGCGCTCCGCCCATCTATGGTGATCCTACTCGCGATGTTATCTGCTCCAGGAATTTCTATTTTAAGAAATGTTTATATGATAAATCGGGGCTACGAAGAAATTGTTAAGCGTCTCAACTTCATTGGCGCTGATATTAAGGTTATTGAATAAGTAATTGCGTCGCGTTTCAACGGACGTACGCGACGTGATTCAGCAAAATCATGAAAAAAAGTGTATTAGTAATACTTGGTCCAACTGCCACAGGCAAAAGTAGGCTTGCTGTAAAACTAGCAAAAAAATTCAACGGTGAAATAATCTCGGCTGACTCAAGACAAGTTTATAAAAATTTAAATATTGGTTCAGGGAAAATTAGCGAAAAGGATAAACGTGGCATTCCCCACTACTTGCTTGACGTTGCAGAGCCAAAACACAAATTTACTGTTACGGAATACAAAAAACTTGCGGACGAAAAAATTGAACAAATTTTATTACGAGACAAAGTGCCAATACTCTGCGGTGGAACTGCATTTTACATTGATGCAGTTACAAAGGGAATTATCTTTCCAGAGGTACCTCCAAATAAGAAATTGAGAGCAGGACTAGAAAAAAAATCAGCCGAAGTATTATATAATATACTTAAAATTCTTGATAAAAGGCGAGCGGAAAATATTGATATTAAAAATAGAGTCAGAATCATCCGAGCAATTGAAATAGCAAAAAGCCTTGGTAAGGTTCCCGAACAAAGACAGCAGAAACCTAAATATAAATTTATTTTTGTGGGCTTAAATTTACCAAATGGAGAACTACGAAAAAAAATTAGTAAAAGAGTGGACGAAATGTTTAAGGGTGGGCTTTTAAAAGAAATAAAAAACCTAAAAAAATCAGGAATTTCAGATAAAAGATTAAGGGAGTTTGGTTTTGAATATTTTGAACCTACACCAGAAAAAGTTATTAATGAAAGTATTAAATATACTAAGCGCCAAAATACTTGGTGGAAGAAAGATAAAAGAATTAAATGGTTTAGTCCTAAAGATTTCAAAATGATCGAATCTTATATTTCGAAGGAACTACCTTGAAAATTTAATTTTTCTTAGTCCTCTTATTTCTGGCTATTTCAACTATTGGGGGAATGAAAGATAGAACCACCACAATAATTACAAGTATGGAAATATAATCCTTAATCCATGGAAAAGTATGACCTAGGAAATATCCTGCAAGGGTTGCTACGAATGTCCAAAGTAATGAGCTCATAAGGTTGTATTTCATAAACGAGGAATAATCCATCCGTACGATACCAGCAACTATTGGTACAAACGTACGAACAATGGGAACGAATCTAGAATAAAGAACCGCCGACTTTCCGTATTTAGTGAAAAAAATATGAGCTTTATCTATATATTCTTTTCGAAGAATTTTGCTTAGGAATGTATACTTGCGAATCCTTTCTAAATGGACGCCAATCAGATATCCCATTATTCCTCCAATGAGTGTACTAATAAAAATTAATGGGAGTAGAATCATTATGTTCAAAACTCCTGCGGCCGCTAAAATTCCTGCAGTAAAAAGAAGACTATCACCTGGCAAGAAAAAAATTAATCCAGATTCTAAAAAAACTATTAAAAAAATTCCCACATATCCGTATGTAGCTATGATCATCTGTATATCAAATATGTTGTACAAAGAATCCATGAATTTATCTTAAGCTTTGCCAGACATTTTTTCCGTCCGCTCCATTTTTTGAAAAAATTGGTACGGTTAATTTATTAATTAAACTTGGATCATTAAAAAAGGCTAGCTGATCTAAGCTTTTTTCTTTTGGGTCCAACACCCTAATTTCTATTGAACCATTTTCGCCCAATATTAATAAATGACCAACATAACACTGATATCTAAATCGATGAGTATCCTCATCCACTATCAGCATGTTAAAATATTGACCCAGGTACATGGGCTCAGTAACTTTTTCTTCAACCTTTAGAAAGGCGTCACGAATAATATCATAAGCCTCTTCCGGGTTGGCAACATTCGGTGCTTCAGCAACTAATTTCATTATATCGTTCAGTCGGTCCTTTCTCCTTCGACCTTGAACTATTTCTTTTTCTAAATTTTTAGGTTTTTCTTCCATAATCATTGCGGGCGATGAGAGAATCGAACTCCCGACATCGGTTTTGGAGACCGAAGTTATGCCACTTAACTAATCGCCCATATTTTCTTTGTCCCCCTTACTAAAAAACGACCCCGATACTCTTTTGGGCCGTCTCTAGTATAGCAGAACTACAAGGAAAATCTATTTCTTAATCTCCTTATGCTTGGTCTGTTTTCGGCACCATTTGCAATACTTTTTGAGCTCGATTTTCTTTGTAACGAGTTTCTTGTTTTTACTGGACCAGTAATTGATTCTTTTGCAGGTTCCGCAGGCAAGTTTTATAAGTCTATCTTGTGACATGTGGATATACTAATATAATTAAGGCTAAATTGCAACTTAGGGCTTATCTACCGTGCTATTTCGCAGTGGTAAGTATTTTGTTTTCTTTTTTAAATCTTTCCACGGCAAGCTCAATGAGTCTGTCGAGCAACTTACTTTGAGGAAGTCCACTAGCTTCCCAAAGCTTTGGGTACATACTTATGTTCGTAAATCCTGGAATAGTGTTTATTTCATTCACCAGAACTTGTCCATTCTTTTTCACAAAAAAATCCACTCTCCCCATCCCTTCGCAGCAGAGAACCTGGAATGCTTTTATTGCTAATTCCTGAACCTTCTTTTTTGTTTTGCTATCCATCTTAATTTGCGTAAGAGTCTGCGTATCATTGACATATTTTGCATCATAAGAATAGAACCCTCCAGGAGCAATAATTTCTCCAGGAACTGAGGCCATAGGGAAATTATTCCCAAGCACTGCGCATTCGATTTCACGCCCGGTAATGGTTTCTTCAATAATTATTTTTGTATCAAATTTAAAAGCATCTTTGACTGCTTTATTAAATTCGTTTTCATTGTTAACCTTACTAACACCCACTGATGAACCCATGTTTGCTGGCTTAATAAAAAGCGGCAATCCAAGCTCTTTCTTAATTTTATTAAAATTAATTTTTTCGTGATCTTTCAAAGTGATAAATTTACCAATAGGAATTTTGGCATCTCGAAGTAACCTTTTCATTACATCCTTATCCATACCAACAGCAGAGCCGAGTACTCCTGCTCCCACAAATGGCTTGCCTATTTCTTTAAATACTCCTTGCATAATCCCATCTTCTCCAAAGGGGCCATGTAAAACTGGAAAGATTACATCAACCTTAGATAGAGCAGAAAAATCAAACTTCCCTCTTTTGTCAATTTTAATAGAAGAAATTTCATATTTTTTTTTATCAAGTCCTGAAATTACATTTTTGGCAGACATGATTGAAACCTCATGCTCTGCTGATTTCCCCCCAAATAACACCCCAATTTTTAATTTCTTTTTGGTCATTTATTTAAATTACTTTAAGTATAGCACTCTCCAAATCTTTAGGAAAATTTGTTAAATTCTTCATTCCATTCTTTGTGATTAGTACCATGTCTTCTATGCGCACGCCGCCGAAGCCTTTCAAGTATATCCCTGGCTCTACCGTCATCACGCACCCGACGGGAAGAATATCTTCGCTTTTTGGCTTAAAGTTCGGCCACTCATGTATTACCGTGCCCACACCATGCCCGAGGCCATGTTTGAAATTATTTTTAAATTTTTTAGCAAGAAAATTTCTAGCAATTTTATCAACAACATTGGCTCTCTTTTCTCCACTTTTTAATTTTCCAAGTGCTATTTCTTGAGCCTTCAGAACCGCTAAATAAGTTTTCTTTTGTTTCGCGTTCGGCTCACCAAAGAAATAAGTCCTGGTCATGTCGGAGCAATATTGATTCACAGTAGTACCGAAATCAAACATTACAATGTCTCCCTTTTTTAATTTGGTCGTGTTGGGTTCATGGTGAATGTCTGCGCTACCTTTTCCAAAAGAGACAATGGGTGCAAAAGAAAGAATCGGAGCTTTGTACTTTGTAAAAGATTTTTTTATGAAGTTAGCTGTTTCAATTTCTGTTTTTCCAATTTTGATAAATTTCAATACATCTCGCAAAACTTTTTCGCTGATCCTCTGCGCCTTTATTATATTTACTAATTCTTTTTTACTTTTTACAACCCTAACTTCGTGAACAAGTTTCATTGCTAGAATAATTTTATAACATCGTGATAAGTCACAACCAACATGAGGAGTATTAAAACCCCGAAACCAACCATATTTGCTGTGTTAGCAACTTTTGGGTTTATGGCAGAGCCTTTTACTTTTTCTATTAGTAAGAAGAAAAGTCTTCCGCCATCAAGCGCTGGAAATGGAAGTAAATTTATTACTGCTAAATTAATAGAGATCAATGCCGAAAAAGATAATAAGTAAACAAAACCGAGCTTGTAGGCGTCACCCACAATTCCCACCATGCCCACCGGTCCAGTCACCGCATCGAAGCTCCCTTTTGCCTGTAAACCGTTCACAATAAGCGTATAAAGCCCCACCACGGTACTTTTAGCAACAAATAGAGTCAGTTTCATTCCCTCATAAAATGCTTGAAAAATGGGCAATTTTGCTATTCCAATCTCGTCCATTGCTATTCCAATAGAGGGCTTCCCATCAGTTGCGCTCGCTACAGGCACTATGTTTACAAAACTGGTTTCTGTCTGTGTTCCCCTAAGATATCCGATCGCAAGCTCTTGATCATTATGATTTACAATAAAGTTTCTCAAGGTTTCTGGATTAATATCCACCAAGTCATCGCTTCCGCTTTTTAAGGAAATAATTTTATCTCCTGCTTTTAGCCCTGAAGCTTCAGCAGGTGAATGCGATGAAACAGAGACCACAACTAAATGAAGATCAGAAAGCTGATAATTTTTACCCTCCGACCCAACAGATGAGGGAAGCCCTGACATAAATCCTATTGAAAAAAGTAACCATGCAAGTAAGAAATTAGAAACAACTCCAGCAACAAGCACTATGGCTTGTTTATATTTCGGCTTATTGACGAAACTCCTCGCAGCGTCTGGTCCATTCATATTTTCTTCGTCAGGAGTTTCACCATAAATTTTAACAACTCCACCGAGAGGAAGAAGATTAAAGGTGTATTCAGTCTCTCCGAACTTTTTACCAAATAATTTTGGTGGAAACCCGAAACCAAACTCGTCCACTCTTATCCCGAACCTTTTTGCACTAAAAAAATGTCCAAATTCATGGACTATCACTAACACCAACAATATTATTATAAAAATTACAATATTCATTAAACCCTTTAACCCATTACTTCTTTTTCTTTATTTTCGAAATCAGCTTCAAGGTTTTGATTACATTCATCAACTATTTTCTGCAATTCTTCCTTGGCTCGGAATCTATCGTCCTCCGTCAGTTTCCCTTCTTTCTCTTGCGCCTGCACATCTTCCAAAACACTTTCTCGCTCTCTTCTGACCGTAATTCTTGCTTCTTCAAGTTTTTCTTTTAGAACCTTCACTAGTGTTCCCCTTGTCTCTGTCGTGAGCTGAGGGAAAATAACTCTTATGCCTTGGTCGTCAGTTGCAAGAGAAAGTCCGAGGTTCGCCGCCTGAATTGCTTTTTCGATGTCTTTCACCTGTGATTTATCCCATGGTGCAATGCGCAAGGTTTTTGGGTCCTCAATTGAAATATTTGCAACATTCTTAAGCGGCACTCTTGATCCATAAGACTCCACTGATATCCCATCTAACACCATAGAAGACGCCCTCCCTACGTTGAGCTGGGTATATTCTTTGCCTAGAAAGGCTTCTATCTTTTTTAATTCTAATTTAAAATTTGAAAAATTATATTGCATCAATTCAGTATATCACTATTTACCCAGTATTAAAAATTGGGGATAATTAATGCAACCGACTCCATTAGGCTCTTTGTCGAGCTCCCCGGCATTCGGAGAAATTCGCGAACCTTAAAGAAATGGCCAAAGATAATATAAGTTTTTTTAGGATTCTTTAGAAATCTTGTATGTAACGCATTCTCAAGAGTATTTAAAAACAGAAGGGCTTTTGAGCGTGGTGACTCGCTTAGAGTTACGGGATTACCTTCGGGATCTTCTTCCTCTGGTTCAATAAGAAGATCCTTAATGTAGTCTAGTCTGTCTCGGGTGCTGAGTGAAATAAATTTTTCCGCCTCATTTAAGCCCTCTTTGTTTTCGCAATTATTTTTTATTACATAAAATCTTGAAGCAAAAGTCTTAAGCAGAGAATTTATTTCTGGCACTATGACGAAGAAACGTGTACCCATTATCGGCTCTTCAAAAATCTTGAGCATTACATTCTGGGCATCGATGGTAATACTGTTCGTTGAGATTATGAAAATCTTTTTCTGGTTTGAGAAACTTTTATCCTGACCTAGAGAGCGGATATGAAGTGCGTCATCTATCTTGAAGGTGTCAAATGCCACTTCGTAGAAATCAGGGTTGCCTTCTGTTCTTATTTCCACGCGAGAACAGTATTCTAAAATTTTAGAAAGACACTCTTCCTTCTTTCCTTCGATCAAATATGCATGATGCAGGTTTTCTTTTCCTAATTCGTCAAAAATATTCATTAATATTTTACTTCTTACTCAAAACTGTCTTTTTGTAAACATCTAGGTGGTCGAGTGCAATACCTGTACCCTTTACTACACAAAATAGCGGGTCCTCGGCTAGAGTTGCCTTCACCCCAGTCTTTCTATATACCAAGTCTGTAAGATTTCTAAGCTGCGAAGAACCTCCAGTCATGATGATACCTTGATCAATGATGTCTGAAGCAAGCTCCGGTGGGGTTTCTTGTAATACATCTTTAATTGCTTTTATTATTTGTTTTAACTCCCCGTCTATGGCACGAACGATTTCATTGGTTGATACTCGCGCAGAGCGTGGCAAACCTTGAATGAAATCTCTTCCTTTAATTGTTACAGTGAGCTCCTCTTCGAGAAGTACAGCTGCGCCAATTTTTATTTTCACTTCTTCGGCAGTCTTGTCACCAATTGCTAAGTTGAAAGTTTTCTTGATATAGTCGGCAATAGCTTGATCAATTTTGTTTCCTGCGCATTTGACTGAAGTTGAAAATACGATACCACCTAAAGCGATAACTGCAACATCGGTTGTTCCCCCTCCGATGTCCACTACCATATGCCCGCGAGATTCGTAAATCGGAATTCCGGCACCTATTGCAGCTAAGATGGGCTCTTTCACTACATATGCGTTTTTTGCTCCAGCTTTCACTGCAGCCTCTACGACAGCACGTCGCTCTGTTGAAGTAACTCCAGCTGGAACAGAAACCATTACGTCTGGTTTAAAGAAATTAAATCTTCCCATCGCTTTATTTATAAAATAATGGAGCATAGCCTCAGTCACACGGTAGTCTGCAATTACTCCGTCTTTCATTGGGCAATATGTGATGATAGATTCGGGGGTTTTACCTATCATATCTTTCGCCTCAAATCCAATTGCTAAAATTTTATTTCCTTGGTCTGAAACTGCTACAACTGAAGGTTCGTTTAGGATAATGCCTTTTCCAGGTAAAAAAACAAGGGTATTTGCCGTACCCAAGTCAATTCCTAATTTCTTCGAAAAAATTCCCATTCCAGTAATATATCATATTTATGCTAAAATAAAAGTATGAAAATTGTTACAGTTATACCGCTTGCCAAGGGAATTACGCTCACCGATTTAACCTATTTTACCTCAAAAGAAATTCCTAGCGGGAGCATCGTAACAGTTCCGATCAGGAATAAAAAAACTCTGGGCTTGGTGGTTTCAGTTGAGGATGTCTCCGAAGCAAAAAAGAATATTAAGGAAATGAATTTTAACCTAAAGAAAATTATTGATGTAAAAGATGGCACAATTTTCTCAAGAGAATATCTATATGCAGTGATCGAGGCTGGAAAATATTTCATTTCTTCCAAAAATACCGCAGTAACTTCTTTAATCCCTGCTTTGTTTCGAGAAAAATACGACGAAATTTTAAAATTCTCAAAAAAATTTAGTGAGGAAAAAAACCCAACAATTCATATAAAAGAAAACAAGAAGAATATTAGGGTAGAGAAATTTCTCCTACAGGCTTCCAGGGAAGATAGAATTTCGACCTATAAAACACTCATTAGAGGGTCTTTCGCCGACAAGAAATCTATATATATTATTTTCCCTTCCGAGAGAGAAATAGAAAATTTTAGGGAACATTTATCTCGAGGAATTGAACAATTTACTTTCGTAATGCATAGCGGCCTTAGTTCAAAGAAAATCCTTGAAGCCGTGGAGAATATTATTACTCTTGACCACTCCACCCTGGTACTATGCAC
>JBDSTB010000042.1:0-4576 GCA_039928455.1 Minisyncoccota bacterium
GCCACTAGCATAAGCGAATTCTTTATATTTTCAGATGTGAAGTCGTTTTCTTCCAAATTTTCAAGTGCTTTAATTGATGCTTGTAAAGCATTAATAGTTTTTTCCATATTTGAATTCTTGAAAACAAGTTTTTCTCTGTCTATCTTGGGTGCTAGAAAAAAGAAATCCAGTTCTCCGGCTTCTTTCATTGTTTTTATATCACTCCACTTTGAAATTCGCTCAAAAATAACAGGGGCAAGTTTAGATAGAACTGACTTATTTTTAATATCGGGTATCCATCTTAGGATGGTACTTTCTATTTCCTCTTGGGAAAGCATTTTTAAATGTTACTTATTTATCCAGTCTAATTTATCCATACTCATCGCGGCGCCTGATTTATGGACTCGCTCGATGTCAAAAGCTTCAATCAATTCCTCTCGAGTAAATATTTCTTTATTGTCTCCTACATTCCATCCAAGTAATGCAAGAAAATTAATAAAAGCGTCCGGTAAATAGCCGTCATCTCGGTACTCTAGAAGATCCTTGGCTCCATCTCTTTTGCTCAATTTCTTTTTACCATCGGATCCTAAAATAAGTGGCAATGTCGCATATTTAGGTGGAGCAATGCCGAATGCTTCATAAACTGAAAGATATTTCGGAGTTGAAGATATAAATTCCTCTCCACGCATAACATGAGTCACACCCATTTCAATATCATCAACTATATGAGCGAAATTATAGGTTGGATAGCCGTCACTTTTAATTAAAATAAAATCATCGAGAGCCTCTGCTCCAGCCGAGAGGTCGCCAAAAACAAGGTCATGCCATTCATAACTTTTTATTGTTGGAACTTTAAATCGGAGCGGCCGTGTTCCGTCCCACTTCCAAAAATTTGCAGGCCTATGATCACGGAAAAGAAATGCCCTCTTCTCTATTTCCGCATTTTTTCTATAAATATCAACTTCCTTTTCGCTGTAAGGATCGGGATAAGCAAGACCTTTATCTATAAGAACCAGTGCGTATTTTTTATATAAGTCGAGCCTTTGAGACTGAATATACGGTTGATGTGGTCCTCCGTTGTCAGGTCCCTCGTCCCAGTCAAGACCAAGCCATTTGAGGGATTCCATAATATGCTCCATTGAGCCTTCTACTGACCTTTCTTTATCTGTATCCTCAATCCTAAGTATAAATGTTCCCTTATTTTTCCTTGCCCAAAGCCATGCATATAGAGCTGTTCGAACACCACCAACATGCATAAATCCCGTTGGACTTGGGGCAAACCGAGTTACTACTTTTTCTATTTTTTTAGACTCGCTTTCCGTCATTATCTCATTTTAACATTTATTTCGAAAAATGAGGAGAAATCATAGCTATCAAGCGAATTAATATGTTGGAGAAAAATTTTCGCCCTCATGGCTGAGCGCAATATCACAAAGTGCCCGTGCTATTGTATTCGCCGCCTCGGGCTTATTGAATGCCTTAGCGCTATCTTCCATTTGCTTGTAAATTATTTTATCGCCAATTATCCTTTCGATTTCTGAGCTTAAAATATTTGAAGTCATGTTCATCTCTTCAACAACGCTACAAGCTCCTGCTCGAGCATAATTAAATGCATTTTTTTTCTGATGATCAAGATTAGTCTTGGTTATTGGAACTAATATCGAAGGTATACCCCACGCTGCAATCTCAAACAACATCGATCCTGCTCGAGAAATAATAAGAGTAGCAGAGCCTGCAGCCATTCTCATCGTAAGCGGGTTAAGAAATGGTATTGATATGTACCTAGATTTGTACTGATTACCTCCAAGTACTACTTCTGCCCTATCTGAAACCATTTTATAATTACGAACTCCAGTCTGATGAATTATTTGATAATTTTCTATAAGGCGAGGCAAAGCATCTAGTATTGTATTATTAATAAGTTCTGCTCCCTGTGATCCACCTAAAACCAAAATTACTGGTAAATCGGATTCTAATTTGAAATATTCTAGCGCTTCTTCGTGTGGAGCTCTATTTTGAATTTCTGTTCTGACGGGCTGTCCAGTCCATGCAACTTTATCTTTAGGAAAATAATCTGCCGCCTCTATAAAAGAAACTGCAACCTTTTTAGCAAATTTACCTCCCCATTTATTGACCCTCCCAGGTGCAGAGTCAGACTCATGAATGAGTACGGGAATACGGAGCATTCTCGCTGCAAAAATCGCAGGGAAAGAAGCATAACCCCCTTTACCAAAAACAACATCAGGATATATTGAAAATATTTTAACTGTAGCATTTATAATTCCAAAAAAAGTTCGAAATATATCGGAGAAATTTTTCACAGAAAAATACTTCCGCATTTTCCCAGTATTCACTTCTTCGTAAATTAAACTATTCTCAAAAAGCACTTCCTTATCGTATGGAGTATCTGAAACATAATATAATTTTGCTCCAAGGATTTTCTCTTGGTCAATAATTTGGTTCACTTTCTGTGCAACAGCAATTATTGGATAGAAATGCCCTCCCGAACCACCTCCTGTAAAAACTATTTTCATATTTGAATTATTTAAATTAATTAAGCATCGATTAAGCTCGGCTATTTTGAAACTTGGAAATATTGAGTACTATACCCGTTGCCATAATATAAATCATGAGCGATGTTCCTCCATGGCTCATGAATGGCAGCGGAACTCCAGTTAGAGGAAATACTCCGGTATTTGAAGCAATGTGCATAAAAGACTGCACCACAATCAGTATAACAATTCCCGAGACAACTAGTCTACTAAATAGGTCCGGTGAATTATTTGCGATCCGGAAGCCCCTAAGTCCAAAAAGCAAGAAAAGAAATATTGTCGTTGTTACACCTATAAACCCAAATTCTTCTCCAATTACAGCAAAAATCGAATCCCCTTGCGCTTCAGGAAGATAACTAAATTTCTGAATACTTTGACCGTATCCCCTTCCAAAGATTCCGCCAGAGCCTATAGCTATGAGTGATTGCTGAATTTGGTAAGATGACCCCTTGGGGTCAGACGATGGATCTAGGAAAGTTTTTACTCTTTCCTGTAAATAAGGTTTAAAAAATATAAGGACAGAGAGAAATAGTATTGCGGCCAACATAAGTGTAAGAAAATATCGTATTGGAACTCCAGAAATAAAAAGCATGCCTAGGCCTGTTATTGAAATCAAGATAAAACTTTTTGTATCAGGCTGCTTTAAGAGTATTCCTGCAATAACAACTAGTAGTATCCCGAGAGGCAATATCCCAAACTTGAAATCCTGCACGCGATTTTTTGCCCAAGAAAGCCATGCCGCAAAATAAATAACAAAGCTAAATTTTAAAATTTCTACTGGTTGAAATGAAACAGGCCCTAATTTAATCCACCTCTGCGCGCCGCCGTGGCTCCATCCGAAATGTGGTATAAAAACAGAAGCAGTAAGAAGGACTGAAAATAAAAAAATAAAAAATGCATACTTTCGCCAGTATTTATAATTAATTTTAAGACATAAATACATTCCAATAAGTCCTAGTCCCAGCCCTAGAACAATCTGACTAAATAATGCGGAATTAAAACTTTTCTGGTCTTTCAATAGAACTCCAAGAGATGCAGAGTAAAACATTGCAACTCCTATCGTGAGAAGTAAAAACAAAATTATTAAAAAAAATCTGTCAACGGTCTTTTCCTTTTTCATCTGCTCACTATTGCTAAAATTATTCCGATAATCGCGAAGACTACCGATAAAATCCAGTATCTCATAGTTACCTTGTAAGACGACCAGCCTATTGCCTCGAAGTGATGATGGAGCGGAGCAAGTTTGAACAATCTTTTCCCATTAAAGAAAAATTTAGATAATAATTGTAAAATTACAGAAAGCGAAGTTACAACAAGCGGCATAGCAACTAAGGGAAGAATAAGTACTGAGTCCGTTAGAAATGCGAGTGTAGCAAGTGTAAGAGTAAGTCCCATTATGCCGGTCTCTCCCATGTAGAATCTGGCAGGCGGAATATTGAACCAGAGAAATGCAAGCGTCGCCCCAGCAATTACCCCGGAGAAAGCTGCTATATCAACTTGATTATTAGAATAAGCTATTGCAGAATAAGAGGCAAAAATTGCAGCCAAAACTCCACCCGAGAGGCCATCTATTCCATCTATCACTCCGCCGGAGAAAGTTGCCAAAGCTACTATGATAAAAAATGGAATAATTAAAACCCCCAGATATGCGTCTCCCATGAATGGAATATGAATAGAAACAATGCCGAGTTTAAAATAAAACCAGAATCCAATTAATAACGCCATTAAACCTATCAGAAAAGCTTTCCAGACTCGCCAAGCTACATCATCTTTCGCAAGTCTCCAAGTTCCGTAAATCTGATTAAAATCATCCCAAAGTCCAATCAAGGATCCTAGCAAAAGAGTATAGAAAGGTATAACTGTTTGATTTCGGCTAAGAAAATTCATTTTAATGTTGTTGTCTGTTGGGAAAAAATATGCAAGGACATAAAAAATAATTGTTGTAACAAAGACTGATAACCAGATTAAAATACCACCTACTCTGGGGGTGTTCAGCTCTTCATTTTCGTTGTGAATCTTAGCAAAATCCTTTATTGTCCCCTCCT
>JBDSTB010000043.1:0-2140 GCA_039928455.1 Minisyncoccota bacterium
ACTCCGAAATCAGTAAGACTTCGAAAAAAATACCTAACGGAAATTGACCGAGTTAAATCAAAAAGATAGTCACAAAAGAAGCTTTAAAATAAAGGAAATAGTAAAAACATCCATTATGCCTACAATATCTTTCAAACCTAAAAAAGTAACTAAAAAAATAACTTCTCAACTTCAAACCCGCGCGTCGGATGTGATTATGAATCGCTTCGGCCTAACAGCTGACGGCAAAAAGAAAACCCTTGAAGAAATTGGGAAGAAATATAGCATTACGCGCGAACGAGTAAGGCAAGTTGAAGACGCAGCCATAGCAATAATAAAAAAGTCTGAAGCTTTTAAAGAGGAGCAGGCAGTTTTCGAAGAACTTAAGCAAGTAGTAACTAAACTTGGTTCTATTGTTGCTGAACACGAATTGCTTTCTTATATTTCGAAAGATAAGGCAACACAAAACCATATAAATTTTTTCTTAGTATTGTCGGACGCTTTCAAGAAACATCGTGAAGATGATAATTTTCATGCGCGTTGGAGTGTTGATGATGAAGTTCGGGATATGGTTCACGATTCACTTAAAAAATTATATACAAGCCTAAACGACGAAGATTTGGTTCCGGAGAGCGAAATTATAAAGAAATTCTTCGATCAGATGAAAGACGCATCTGAGAAGTACCGAGATGAAGAAATAGCTCGAAGATGGTTATCAATGTCGAAAACTGTTGCTAAAAATCCTCTAGGGGAATGGGGTAAAGCTTCTTCTCCGAACATACGCACAAGAGGGGTGAAAGATTACGCATTTTTGGTTATGCGAAGACACGGATCTCCAATGCACTTCAAAGAAGTTGCAGACTCGATATCAAAAACTTTCAATAAAAAAATTCACTATGCTACATGTCACAACGAGCTGATCAAAGATTCACGTTTTGTCTTGGTGGGACGCGGAATGTATGCGCTTGCAGAATGGGGTTACAAAGTTGGTACCGCCAGGGAAGTTATCCGGGATATCTTGAAGCGAGAAGGCCCGCTCTCAAAAGAAGAAGTAATAAAGAGAGTAAACAAGGAAAGATATTTCAAGAAAAATACTATTCTAGTTAACCTTGTAAATACTAAATATTTCAAGAAAAATAAAGCTGGACTTTATACTACTGTCTAGTTTAATCCTGTTTGTTGTTTTATCTTTTTTATACTAAAATATAAAGATGGATGCGTTCCTAGAAGGAATTGAGGAAGGGATAATAGAATACTGGTACTTAATTTTAGGAGCCATACTGGTATTTTTTCTTTGGAAATTTAATTTGCTGAAGGAAATTTTCCCATTACTTGGTACTGTAATAATCGGAAGAATTGCTTGGATATGGTGGATACATTATATTAGGCAGGATTTTATTTCAGGGATTGAATTTGTTGTATTAGAAATAGTGCCTCCTAGAGAAGTTTTGAGAAGCCCCAAGGCCATGGAGCTTTTTTTAACGAACGCGCTATACCACTGGAGCAATAAGGGGGGGAAGGAAGAGTTTTGGCAAGGAGCAGTATGGTTCTGGTTTTCGCTAGAGATTGCTTCGATAGATGGACAGGTTCATTTTTTTATTCGTACACCAAGTCGAATAAGGGGGTTAATCGAAACACAAATGTATGCTCAGTATCCTCAAGCGCAAGTAAAAGTTGTCGAAGACTATACTTTAGCCGTTGACGAAATAACTCCACATAGCGCTTGGAATGGCTGGTTTGCAGAATTTGCCCTTAAAAAACCTGAAGCATACCCTATTAAAACTTATGTTGACTTTGGGCTAGAAGATGATCCGAAAGAAGAATATAAAGTTGATCCGATTTCTCCAGTAATAGAACTTTTTGGGTCAATTCAAAAGGGGGAACAAATGTGGATGCAGATTGTAATAACGCCCACAAAGAAAACTTGGCATGATCATGGAACATGGTTTGGCAAGCATGACTGGATTATAGAATCCCATATTGTAATTGAGAAATTACTTAGTCCCTTTACAAGATACAATGAAAACCCGAAGGCCCCAGGAACATATAGTCGTGAAATCCGTGCCCCGGGATTCCTAGATACTGTGGTTAAGGGAATGAGCGCCAAGATTGAAAAGCTTGGATTTGAAACCGGAATTAGGGTTGGATATGTCGCCAAGAA
>JBDSTB010000044.1:0-8158 GCA_039928455.1 Minisyncoccota bacterium
ACAGTTACTAAAGGGCAGACAGTTCAAGGGATAGCAAATTTGTATAAAGTTGAAATAGACGAAATTCTTTCTTCCAATCAAATTAATGAAAGCGCTAAGCTTACTGAAGGGCAAAAGTTAATTGTTCCTGGGGCAGAAATACAAAATGAAAAAAGTGAAATAAAATCTAAGCCCAAGACCACCACTACTGGAAAATCATTGGCAAAAACCGGCTCCTCCATTATTTCATCTGTTGCTGGTTTCTTCACAAATCCAGTTCCAGGATCAGTAAGAACAAGAGGCGTAAAGCCAGGACATCGCGGGGTAGATCTAGCAGCGCCTACGGGGACGGCAATACATGCCGCCGCCTCTGGGAGAGTCCTTGCCGCCAAAACTGGCTACAGTGGAGGATTTGGAAATATGGTTATAATACAACACTCAAATGGCACAAAAACCCTTTATGCTCACATGTCTAAAATAGGCACTCAAACCGGAGACCAAGTATCAAAAGGAGAAGTTATTGGATACGTTGGAAGCACTGGTCACTCTACAGGACCGCATTTACATATTGAGGTTCTTGGAGGACGAAATCCTTTCTAGCTTGAGAAAGCGCAGACAATATAAAAAATCCCGGAGCCGACTGGTCCTGGGCTCTCTAGAATGATTAATTTATTTATATAATATAAGCTTTATGCCCCTGCTAAATGGATAGCTCCATATAGTACTGCCATTCCCAAAGCTGTCGCAAATGTAGTCCAAACCGTTGGATGACTGTGGTGGCTCTCGGGCAATAGATCCGATGCGCCTATGTATAGGAAAAATCCTGCAAAAACTGCCAGAATTATTCCCAAAAATGATTCTTGAACTGAGAAAAATAACGTAGATATTACTCCGAGAACTGGGGCAATAGCATCGATGAGTAACCACTTGAAAGCTTGTTTTTTCGAGCCTGAATTTTTGAGTATTAAATTTACTGTATTAATACCATCAGAAAAATCATGAACTAAAACTGCAACGGCGACGACTGCTCCGACCGCAAGCGAAACTTGAAAAGATAGCCCTATAGCTGCACCATCAAGAAAGCTGTGAATAGAGAGGCTGCCTGCGCCTAGCAATCCCCTTTTGCTGACCGAACTCCCATTTTCTTTTTTGTGCAAATCGTCATGAGAATGCAAATCAGAATGTGAGTGAAAAAAAACAAATCTGTCTAAAATTGTGTATGCAATAAATCCAAGCGCAGTGACTGATGTAATTATAGCGACATCATAATCCTTGCCCGCTAGTATTATAGCTTCGGGCAATAAATCAAAAAAAGCTACACCAATAATTGCTCCTGCAGAAAAGCCTAAAATTAAATGCAGCTTGTCTTTAAACTTTAGAGCAAATATTCCACCCAACAGAGTGGATATTAATGCGGCGAAACTGATTAAGATTATCATGTGCGGTTTATTATACAACATTAGAACCGAATTCATAAACAGCCAATATGCATTAGAAAGTTAACTATGTTAATGGTGTTAATATACTTCTTGTTGATAGCATTTTTCGCAATAAACTATTTCAGGTTTATTGGGGGCATATGATGTCTCAAACTCAACTTCACACTTTCTATCGTGATTAGAATGTTTTTTATCGCACATACATTTTCTGTGCCAAAGATGCAATGGATTTTTTTGACTTAGACGCTTAGCGTATCTGCAATTAGAGCACAATCTAGGTAAAGGTATATTGTAATTTTTGTAATAAGCTAGTTCACTATCAGTTATTTTGAATGCTTTGGTGCATTGTTCTTTACACTGTCCATTGTGCTCACATCCAATTACTGACTTTAGGATTGCCCCATCAACATCTTTAATATCATCTGGTAAGGTTTCAGGGGTTCTATCAATTTCATAATGTCTTTCTGTGTCTTCTTTATAATTAAATCCTAAATCTGTGATTTCTTTTTTACTTAAGGGATTGATTTCATTTGCTACAGTTTCATTGTATGCAAAAGGCGAAAGTTCCATTGGGAAAAATTCTCCGTAATTATATACCCTGCCTTTTCGGTCAACATAAGGCATTTCTTTCATATGAGTTACTATTTTATCTCGGAGTTTTTTCCATTCTTCTGGCTCATACTGCTTATTAAATATGCAATACTTTTTGTTTTTCAAACCCACACAGCCAAACAGATATGAGGAATTACTACAGTTATACGAGTATTCAACATGATGCACTTCATAAACAAATCTTGAGAACATTACTTGGTTTCCAGGATAAACGCTTGACCCCTCATAACATTCAATAGAGTTAAGACCAGAATGGTCAATGTCATAAGAATCTTTTACTTGAGAATATATAAGCCATAAATGCTTAGAATCTTCTGCTCCACCAAAGACTGAAAAGCAATTAGTGCATTTCTTTGAGTTTTCAATAAAATCACCTGCTACATCCACTGATTTTACAATTTTTGCAAATCTCCTTGGAAATTTAAGTGCGAATTCATTAAATTCTTTTTGAGTCTTTTCAATTTCTTTAAATGAGCCAAGATTAATTTTAGTCATTTTATTTTGATACTCTTCTTTTGTGTACTGCTCATTAAAAATACAATATTCTTTATTAACTAAATTCACACAGCCAAAGCAATCGTGGCAGTTGCGACAATTAAAAAGAAAGGCACTGTCATAACAGGTCTCACAGTATCTACTGTATTTAAGATTGAAGCAAGAAATACAATCAGTAAGTTCGTAGCTTTTCTCGCTCTTTGATGCCAGCAAACAGTCCATGCATTCTTTTGAGTTGAAAATAAATGAAGAATACAAAGAATCCTCATTAAAATCACCACCAATAACGAGGTAACAATTTTTATTTCCTTCAGTAATACTACAGTAATCGCTATTCACTGGATTTATGTTGAATAGCCCGACATCAGGAACACTTTTCCATAGCTCACGCATTTGAGTAAAAAAGGGTTTTGAAAAATTGTAATCTCGTCCGTATTCTATTCCATCCCAACTATCTCCACTCCACGATTTATAACAATATACGATATCTGGTTTATCAGGCGAGAAGGTTGAAATCATTTCTTCATTGTGGCCAAGTGCCTGGCATTTTCTTTTATATAAAGTTCTTTCATTTCGGAAACTCATTCTTCTAACAAGACGACATTCTGAGCAAAAAGTGGGTGGAGGAACCTTCATTTTTTCGTAAAACACAAAATCCTCTGGCTCTATCGCAAAGTCTTTTTTACAATTCTGACAAACTTTAGTTTCCATAATTAAATATTAACATTTATCATACACAAAAAGACACAGGTTCTAATTTACTTTAAACCCGTTCAAAAACAACCTTATGAATTAAGAATTCTTTTATTGTGCGGGATAAGGGAATCGAACCCTTGACATCAGTTTGGAAAACTGAAGTTATACCATTTAACTAATCCCGCCTACGCCAAGGCTTCGGCGGGCAGGCCCGCAAAGAAACCTTAACTTGTCGGGCCGCTGGGAATTGAACCCAGTCTAAATGCTCCCAAAGCACTTGTACTACCGGTATACTACGGCCCGTTTTTGCTAAAGTTTCGACGGGCAAGCCCGTTTATACTTTAAGTTAATTGAGTATATTACAAAATAATGTCTTTTACAACTTTTACCTTTGCTTTCTTGTTTTTCGTATCTAAAAATATTACTAACAAATCCACCTGCCACTCCCTTTTTTCCAACTTATTGGACATCAAGTAAGTCTGTACCGTTCTTGCCATTCGCTTTAGTTTCCATGGGTGCATATTATCTTCTGGGCTGTATTGATCCAAGGTTTCACGATTAACGTTACTCAGATCTGTCCGAGAAACCGACTTCACTTCTACAAAGTGAATCTTTGCATCTTTTTCTGCCACTATGTCTATTTCTCCCCACTTCATTGTATAATTTCGATCCAAAATCGAATAACCGTGTTTCACGAGAAACTGAACAGCAATATTCTCGCCTAACTCCCCTATTTTTTGTGTTTCTGAAGTAAAAACCTTTGGCATATTGTTAAAGATTAAAGTGTTTCATGAAAAACATTGTTTCACGTGAAACAACAAGCATATTTTCTTGTCTTTTATTATTTTAACCTTATATTTCAGCGTATTTTTAATAAAACTCCCTAAAAGACAGTTTTCTAATTTTGTCCGTTATAAACATTACCAACATACTTATCCACATATTTACATAAATAACCCTTATTTAGATTGTATGTACTAATTTAATAAAGGACAGAAAACTTGTGCGGCTAGGGAGAATCGAACTCCCGTCTCATCCTTGGCAAGGACGTGTTCTACCACTAAACCATAACCGCAATATACCCATTAGTATAGTATTTTGTTGTTATTAATGCAATATGGGATTCGAATTTTATTTGATTTTCGAATCAAAAAATGATAATATATAAAGAATGAAAGAGTGTACGCGTTGCTTAGAAAAAAAGGCAATTGAGGAATTTAACTTTAAAAATAAGGCTAAAAACACTAGGCAAAGCCAATGCAAAAAATGCACTAGGTTTTTGATTAAAAATCATTATAATAATAATAGGCAGTATTATTTGGATAAAACCAAAAAACGCAATATTTTATTGCGTAAAATGATTAATAGCTACTTATTAAAATATTTAGTATCGCACCCCTGCATAGATTGTGGGGAAAAGGATCCTGCTGTTTTGGAATTTGATCATAAGGGAGAGATGCCTAAGTTTCGAGCTATTTCTCAACTTGTTCGGCTCCAGTATCCAATTGAAGTTATCCAGCTAGAAATTGACAAATGCGAAATTAGATGCGCTAATTGCCATAGAAGGAAAACAGCAAAAGATTATAAGTGGTATAAGCTAATGCACCCGTAGTTCAACGGATAGAACGCTTGTCTTCGGAACAAGCGATGTGGGTTCGATTCCTGCCGGGTGCACAAAAAAGATGGATATTACTAAAAACTTAACAAGCAAAATACCCAAAGAGGTTTCACATGTAACCAATACTCTAGAAAAAGCAGGCTTTGAGGCCTACTTAGTGGGGGGATGCGTGCGTGATCTTATAATGGACAGGAAACCTAATGATTGGGATGTTACAACAAGCGCTACTCCAGAGCAGATTATGAAATTATTTGAAAAAACTGTTTATGAAAATGATTTTGGGACTGTTGCAGTTATAAATGAAAATGTTTCACAAGGAACATTGCGCCAAATAGAGGTTACGCCATATAGAACAGAAGCTAAATATAGCGATTTTAGACATCCTGATGAGGTTAAATTCAGTCAAAACCTAGAAGATGACCTTAAAAGGAGGGATTTCACAATAAACGCCATGGCTTATAGGAAAGACGCGATAACGGACATTTTTGGAGGTTTAAAGGACATAGAATCGAAGATGATTAGAACTGTCGGGGGTCCGGATGACCGATTCCAAGAAGATGCCCTTCGAATGCTTAGAGCTGTTCGTTTTTCACTTCAGCTAAACTTTTCTCTCTCACAAGAGACAGGAGATAGTATCGCAAAAAATGCAGATCTAATTAAAAAAATTTCCGAGGAGAGAATTAGAGATGAATTAATAAAAATCATTATGTCTTCCAACCCCGCCATGGGGATAACTCTGCTTCACAAATTTGGTTTGCTTAAAAACATTATCCCCGAACTTGAAGAGGGAATAGGATGTGAACAGTTGGGGGAGCATATTTATGACGTCTGGGGACATCTTCTTCACGCACTTCAGCATGCAGCTGATAAGGGCTGGCCACTAGAAATCAGACTGGCTGCACTAATGCATGATATAGGTAAACCGAGGACTAGACGCTTTGACGCTACAAAAGCAGGAGGAAAGGGTAAATACACCTTCTATGGCCATGAAGTAATAGGCGCTAGGATGACTAAAAAGATATTAGAAAGATTAAAATTCTCAAAGAAAGAAATCGAATTGGTGGAAAAGCTTGTCCGTAATCATATGTTTTTCTCGGATACAGAATTAATAACGCTTTCTGCTGTACGAAGAATTATCGCAAAAGTAGGAGTTGAAAATATATGGTTACTCATGAACATTAGAGAGTGCGATCGCGTGGGAATGAAAAAGAAAGAAGCACCTTATAGACTTCGTAAATATTTTGCCATGATCGAAGAAGCGCTTCATGATCCAATTTCTGTTGGAGCTTTAAAAATTGACGGAGAATTTATGATTAAAGAACTTGGGATTAAGGCTGGTCCTAGAATGGGGTGGATGCTTCATTCGCTTCTAGAGGAAGTTCTAGACGATCCAAGCAAGAATACAGTAGAGCATTTATCTGAACTTGTGAAATCTTTAGATCTTTTAGAAGACGGTGCGCTTAAAGTACTAGGTGATAGGGGGAAAGAAAAAAAAGAAGAATTAGAAGAAGAAGAAGTAGGGAAGCTACACCAGAAGCACGGAGTCAGAAAAAAAGAATAGAAATAAAATTAGGATAATTCCTTTTGTAGCAAGGTTCCCAATACTCTATTTAATAAACTTACTGAAAAGACGAGTGCTTGTATGAGAGAAGTTAAATAGTATAGCCAGAGTAAGTAAAGTAAGTGCGAAGCCCTTACTGTAAAAACAAAGTGGTATAGCTATGAGCGCAAAGAAAACTGGCACTAGCGTGCGTACTGTGCCGCGCATTATTTCAGCATGATTCACCTCGATGTTTTTAATGTGAGGAGACTGGAAGACGTAGTTCCGCATTGCGTAGAGGCAAAGGCCTATTAGGATTACGTTTAAAGAGAAAAGGATTATAGGCAATTCCAAATTGCTGACTCGACCCAGAAGGGATGTGGTAAAAGGAACAACACCCACAAACAGAAAGAAAAGCGCGTTAATATTGGTGAGTGTCATATCTATATTTTTTGCATAAACAGAGATGAAAAAATGATGCGCTCGCCAATATGTGAAAAGCATAGCGAAGGAAAGTACATAGCTAAGTACAAAAGGAGATAGAGAAATAAGAGCTTCCAAAAGATCAGCATTAGTAGCGCCGATTTCGAGTACTGGGACTCTCAATTCAAAAACCAAAATAGTCATAACGATTGCAAAGATACCGTCCGAGAGTTGTTCTAACCTATTTGCTTTCATAGTTAGAAATATAGCACGAATTAATGTTTTATAAAATCTCAATCAGTACAGGGCAGTGGTCAGACCCCATAACTCCAGGTAGGATTTTTGCTGACTTAACTTTCTTGGCAATTTTGTTACTTACAAAGATATAATCTATCCTCCAGCCGATGTTCCTAGCGCGAGCGTTTGCGAAATGACTCCACCAGCTATAGTGTCCGCCCCCTTTTGTGAAAATTCTAAAAGTATCAGTAAATCCAGCAGTGACGGCATTTGTTATTCCTTCTCTTTCTTCATTTGTAAAACCTTTTTTACCAACATTTACTTTCGGGCGAGCAAGATCAATCTCAGTGTGTGCTACATTTAAATCTCCACAGAAAATTACCGGTTTTCCGCCGGAGGCTGAAAGACCTTTAGTCTCTAGTTCTTTCATGTAGTATAGAAATGCAGGATCCCATTGTTTATGTCTGAGGGGAATTCGCGAAAGGTCATCTTTGGCATTCGGAGTATAAACACTTACGACGTAGAAATCTTTATATTCGGCCACAATAACGCGTCCTTCTTGGTTTGGGTCTCCATAACCGTCATCTATTAATCCGAACTTTTTGGCGATTTTTTCTGGTATGCCAGAAGAAACGCTTTTTGGCTTGCCCAAAGATTTCTTAGAAAAAATAGCAGTACCGCTATAGCCAGGACGGACTGCTGAATTCCAGTATTCCTCATAATCAGGTAAATCTACCTCGCTCTGATGTTGCGCTGCCTTCGTTTCCTGCAGACATAAAATATCAGGATTATATTTTTTAATAAAGGGGAGGAAAAGCCCCTTTCGATGCACAGCCCGTATTCCATTTACATTCCAAGAAATTATCCTCATGCTATTTTATTCTCTCTTATTATGAAACTTTTTGTGTATATCTCTTAAGTGTTTATCGGTTACGTGGGTATATATCTGCGTTGTTCCTATATTAGCATGACCGAGAATTGCTTGGACGGAACGCAAATCTGCACCATTCCCGAGTAAATCAGTGGCGAACATGTGTCGCATAACGTGCGGTGTTACTTTCTTTGAAATTCCAGCTTTAATAGCGTGTTGTTTTACAATTCTTTCGATCGATCTTCGGG
>JBDSTB010000045.1:0-1879 GCA_039928455.1 Minisyncoccota bacterium
GACAAACTTCGGCGAGGTAGGAGCTGTCATGTCACCGCAAGCGCTAAGGCCGATGGATGAAACTACAATTGTTACTATTGAAAAGAGCGTGCGCATTTCTGTGTACTCCAATAAGGGTGGGCGCCACTTGTAACTACTTATATTATACTCCTATTTTATAGAATTGTCAATAGATAGTGAGATTATTATAATTTTACTCCCTCTTTTTCAATTAGTTTCCGCTTAGTTTTAGTTCCTCCTTTACCTGAATAGCCACCCAGAGTTCCGTCACTCCTTATTACTCTGTGACATGGAATCAGGGGTGCGCATGGATTGGCTCCTACTGCGTTAGCTACCGCTCTTATCGCAAGTGGTCTATGAATTTTAATTGCGAGTTCCTTGTAAGTTATCGTCTTCCCTTTTGGAATAGTTGTTAATGCTTGCCAAACTTTTTTCTGAAAGTCTGTCCCCTTTAATTTATTTATATAAATTTTATTTTTCATTTTTAATTACACTCAATCATTATTTTTTTATAATATTCTAAGTATTGTTTAACTACAACTTCTTGCGAAAACTTATCTTCTGCCCTTTTCTGCGCATTCTCTCCAAGTTTTTGGAGTACGCTTTTATTTTCAGCAAGCTCAATAATCTTTTCGGCAAAACCAGAAGTGTCTCCAACTGCAAAAAGGAATCCTGTTTCACCGTCAACCATTACCTCAGGTATGCCGCCGATATTCGTGGCCAAGACAGCCTTCCCATATGACATCGTTTCTAGAATTCCCATACCGAAGCTTTCTTCTTCCGATGTGTATACTCCGAGATCTGCTGCAACAATATAATTTTCGATATCAAGAACATTGTTCACTATTATCACCTGCCTTTCCATTCCGAGTTTCTCAACTTGATCTTGGTACTGATCAAAGTTCCCTCCAGCTAAAATTAGCATCTTGATATTTGGTTGATTTTTAAGCTTACTCATTATTTCAAACAAGTCAGGTATGCGCTTTACTTTTCTCAAGTTAGACATGTGAAGCAGGAGAAAGTCACTCTCTTTGATTCCCAAACTCTCCCGTGCCTCCAGTTTGTTTCTCGAAGGCAGAATAAGTTTATAAAAATTATAAATGACGTCAATTTTTTTATTGCTTTTCAATACCTCTTCTGTATCTTCTTTGAGATTTTGTGAAACGGCAGTGACTCCGCAAGACGCTTCTATTCCATACTTTATTACTGGCATCAAGTTTTTATCTCGCCCCAAGAGTGTTATGTCTGTTCCGTGCAAAGTAGTTATAATGTGCGGGAACCTTATTTTTTGTTCGTTGGCAATACTTTTAGCAAGAAGTGCTGCTGTCGCATGAGGGACTGCATAGTGTACATGTAAGATATCGAGCTTAAATTTATTAGCGACCTCCACAATTTTTACAGCAAGTGGGAGCGTGTAGTCAGGAAATTTAAAAAGTTCATATGCATTAAGCTCGACTTGGTGAAAAGAAATATTAGGTTGCTTTATGTTTAATCTAAATGGTGGATCATAGCTTATGAAGTGTACGTCGTGGCCCAGCTCCGCAAGTCCGCTTCCAAGCTGGGTTGCTACTATTCCGCTCCCGCCCACGCTTGGATAACAGACAATGCCGATATTTAATTTTTTCTCAGTAAAATCAGACATTAATATTTTCTGGAAGATATATCTAAGTCGGAGAGATTGTCTAGAGTCATAGGATCGTTGCACCATAGTGGAATAGCATACTCGACACCTATTGATGCACCGTAGGCATGAGCCTTGCTGCTAATGAGATTTAAGTAACCTTTTGTTTTCATTTGGCTTTCGTGAAAGGATATAGCTTTTGTCCACTTTTTGTACTGATTTGAAACATCAATTAATATATCAGGGGTAGGCCCAAGC
>JBDSTB010000046.1:0-6064 GCA_039928455.1 Minisyncoccota bacterium
GAAATCGGATACGTACCTTCATTGTTGAAAGTTTGAACTGTCGTTGGAGTTCCAGCTCCACTTGCTACAGTGCTGTAGTCAGTCGCATAGGTAAATCGAGCCCGAGTTGGGGGAGTGCCTGTATTTACAGTTCCTGTAAGAGTTGCGCTGTTACAAGTCATAGCTTCAGCTTTTGTATTACCGCCGACTGCGAAAACTCCAAAAAGCATCACCATGCTTACAATAATTCCGACGGACAATTTAATTTTCTTTTTCATAATATTTGGTCTCTCTGAGACACTTTAACTAATAAATTTTTAATACTAATTCATTTTTTGGGAAAAGCAAATTTCTTTAAACTTTCTTGACCCTTCGAAATAATTAAACAAAATGTTTCATTGCTTCGAAGAGTGCAGGACTTATTCGCGAAAGCGAACCAGTCCTGCGAGATAATACAACCCTCTTTCGGTCAATGGGATCCAAGGACCCCAAGCGTGAAACTGAAACCTCGGCTGAACGCTGGTCCAGTGACGCCACCAGGAGGAGTGCCCTCCTTTTTTTTCTCGGGCTTGTCGTCACCGCACTTTGCAATGCAGATGCCGATAGCGGCGCCGGTTGCTATTCCTGCGATTACCCAAGGCAGGACTGAATGCCCCTTAGCCTTGGCAACCGGTGGATTCAAGGCTGCATTTATCGCGCCTTGAACGTTGAGGTCGATAGCACCTGACACATTGACTTGAACGGGGTCGAATGTGTGGTGCACACCCAAAGTTTGGGGTGCAACTGAAGCCGCGGCCGGCGATCGCTTTGGAAACCATCCACGTGAGTGGATTGGGTTTCCGCAACCATAGACCCAAAGGGCCTCGCCGGTCGCTTTGTCGATGACCACCGGGACGCCCGCCTGCAGTATGCAGTAGGAAACGTGTCCGGATCCCGAAGCCACGCGAATAGCATGATCTGCTGGGTTGTAAATAACCTCTTCGTTAGCGCTAGGCTGACGCAGAGTGTTTACCGGGTCTGCTCCTACATTACAGCGTGGGAGGCTGCTTTGCGCTTCGGCCGTCTGGATGAGTCCCAGCAAGGCCAAAGTTAAGACGATAAAGCTGGTTTTGGCCTTCATGGGCCGCTCCTTACTTGAATTGTGGTGTACGCTTCACCATATCTGACGATAGGCGAGTAGGCGAATTACGCCCATTTTTTTCTTCGTTATGGATTATATCACCTTATGGTAAAAAGTCAAGTATGCGGTAGATAAGTTTATATGTACGGTAGTTTGATGAATTATAGTTAGGAAGTTTTGCTCAAGCCGGCAAGTTCGCGGTATTTAACCATTATTGTTCCCAGACTTACTATATTTAGATTTGTGGCTCTCTGGTTTTCATTATAGTTCATCTCTCCGGGTCTTCTTACATTGCGGCCACCGAAAGTAAGAGAAGGGTCATTTGCTTCTTGTATAAATGCTTGAGCGTTCGCTCTTATTGAATCAATAATGACTTCTGAGACAGCTTGCAAAAAAATGGATGGATCAACTTTCTCTATTCCCCTAATTTGTAAAGCCTCTATATATCCAAATATTTGTTTATTGGTCTTTAGCTTCTGGCTTACTGTTGTAGTCATAGTTTCAGGCAGAAAACCGAAAATGTCTATAACTTCTCTGTCATTTACTGTGATAATCCCACTTGGTTTTGTCAAAGTAATTTGATTCGCAATTTCACCCAAAATTTGCTGAAACAGATTAATAGTTACAGCTAATTCTTCTTTTGAGTAAGTACCTTTAGAAAAAATGAATCCCAGATCAGGAATTTGGATTGAAGGCAATTTTGGGAATTTTATTTTTGGGAATTTAAATGTAGGAAATGAAAATTTAAAGTCAGGATTGATATTTATTCCTCTTAATCCCGCGAGAGTGGCAGGTATCAAAAGAAGCAATAAAGGTAAGGGCAGTAATATGTGTTCCTTTGTGCCCCCTTCCATCTCTATTTCGATGCTAACTTTTCGTTCTTTTTCAAGCAATTTGTATAATGCTTCTTCTTCACCACCCAGAGCCATTTCAGGATGTTCTGTTTTAGCTTTATTCCACTGCATTATGAGTTGGGTCATAGACAGATTCTTTTGGTCTGCAATTGATTTAACCGCAGCATAAGTAATATCATCTAAAACTGATTTTTCAGCCAGCACCTCCATGGGTACTTTTTCTATGCCCTCTATTCCACTTTTTAGTAATACTTCCTTTACTAAGGAAGCTCTCTTTTGGGCTAGTCGCACATTTTCTGTTTGTGTTGAAGAGCGTAAATCGGCGTCCTTTCTTCCCTCAGCTGAAGCAACTCCTTTTATGGTAAGTTTTTTAATGTCTTTAAGAAATTTTTCTTCATTTAAATCTCCATGCTTTCTGTAGGATTCTTTCATGAATTCATGACCTGCCAAAAATTGAGTCATTAATTCAGACACTATCTCGTTTGATAATTTAAAAAGTCTTTGTGCTTCCGCTGGGTCACTTATATTTGTATTTATGTAGTCTTTTGCCCAATCCATCGGCAGGTCTATTGATACTTTTCCATCATTCTCAAGCGGAACTTCGAATTTTAAAGTCAGGGTGTTCACTAGATTTTTTAGAACCGCCATACCCGTTTCTGAGATTTTTCCTCCTGAGAGAGATTCTTCCAATTCTCTGAAATGCAAACTTATTATTTCGGGGTTTTGGGGTATTCGTGAGCTAATATCAGGATTGTAATTTAACCCTGGTGCGGTGCTGTGAGACAACCCTCCCACATTTTCCCTATGATCTTTGAAAGCTTTGCCCCCTCCAACTAAAAATAAACCTGCTGTCGCATATGCTGTCCATCTTCTTATGTTCCTACCTATATTATCTCTAGTACCCCTTCTTGCTCTTTGCCCTTCTCTATTTCCACGATTTGGACCTTCAAAATTTAAGCTTGTTCCCATATTTTTGTAAAGGTTATTTTAATACTAAATATAATAACATAGAGAATTTCTAAGGTTAAGCCACAAGGTCAGATTTTGGTGCCCTCAGTAGGAATCGAACCTACATCGCAAACTCCGCAAGCTCGCATTCTATCCATTAAACTATGAGGGCAATATTCAAATTAACAATTTTAGAGTAACAGTTTTTCTTTATTACGTAAAGTAAATTTTAGAATCCCAGAAATTCCATAATCTTTTCTGAAACATGCTCTCGCATTTCTTCTTCCATCACATCATAAGAAACCATAATGCTATGTACATCTTCTGCCCAAAGTTCGTCTATCGGCACAGCAATTACCGGCATGAATAATCTTTCTGATTTAATAAAAAGTAATGGTTTTAATTCTTCTTTTCCGTCGGCAAGCACAGGAGCGTATATCTGTATCCAGAATGATTTAATATTTTCGTATGGATAAAGTCTGCTTCTTATCTTCAACCCTTTTTCATTTAACTCGTAATATATTATATCTGGTCGTCTGATTGCAAAAAAACCAAAGCAAAATTCCGCTAAGGATAATAAGTATAGCGAAAAAATAGTTACCATAAATTATTGAACTCAGGGAGCCAGCAATAATTATTACCCCGAGAGCCCAGAACCAGTCTGGACTGCGGTCCTTCTCTTCGTACTCCAAAGCTGACCACTCAATTTTGTCGCCAATTTTTTCCTGAGATAGTATTTGTGGATTCACGAGTTAAGTATAGCAAATAATGTACAAAAGTGTAAAATGAAAATATCAACATGAAGACTAGAAATTCACTTACCCTTGCTATTTTTGGAGTTACGGGAGATTTGTATCAAAACAAGTTAGCCAGTTCTCTTTTTAACCTCTTTTCCAATGGATTTCTCCCGAGCGAATTTAAAATTGTTGGTTTCGCTCGCAGACCTTTAACAAACGAAGAATTTAGAAACTTTACTAAAGAAGCGATTTCAAAAAAAAATAAAATTCCTGATCAAAAAACTCTTTCTTCATTTTTAGAGAAACTTCAGTACCTTCAGGGGGACCTCGAAAACCTTGAAAGCTTCAAGGATCTTAGCCATACTCTTTCTGAAAAGGATAAAGAATTAGGCTTTTGTAGCAATAAGCTCTTCTACCTCGCTGTGCCCCCTAATTTATATGAATCCATATTTAATAATATATCCAAAGCCGGCCTTACTATACCTTGTGCTCCGGGACTTAGAGATAAAGATGGGGCGTGGACGCGAGTTCTTGTAGAAAAACCTTTTGGCAGAGATATGGCGGGGGCCATCAAGCTCGATAAAATGCTAGGAGAACTCTTTGATGAATCTCAGGTATTTCGAATAGACCACTACCTCGGGAAAGAAGCATTGCGTAATATTTTATCTTTTCGATTTGAACATGGCGAGCTTGAGCATAAATGGAACAAAGAAAACATACAAAAAATAAGAATTCTTTTTTACGAAGAAGATATTGTAGGTAAAAGAGGAGCATTATATGAAAATCTCGGGATTCTCCGCGACGTAGGACAGAACCATATGCTTCAGATGCTTGCACTTGTAACGATGGAGAATCCTGGGGGGACAAGTATGGACACAATTCGAGATTCAAGACAAAAAGCATTAGAGCAGACTGATCTAAATGAGGAGAAGAAAATTATTCGAGGACAATATAAAGGATATTTAAATGAGAAGGGCGTAAACCCGGATTCGAAAACAGAAACATTTTTTCGCTTTTTTTTGAAAATGAAAAACAAAAGATGGGAAGGAGTAGAATTCGAACTTGAGGGTGGAAAAGCACTTGATAAATCTGAAGTTGTTATAGAAGTCCACTTTAAAAATCAAGATAAGCCCCACAAATTTTTAATTTCTGGATACGGAGGAATAGGGGAAGAAGCTTATGAAAAAGTTCTCTACGATTGTATATCTGGAGATCAGACCATTTTTACAACAACCGGAGAAATATTGGCAGAATGGAGAATTGTAGAGAGAGTAATAGAAAAATGGCAGTCGGAGCCACTTAAAATTTATAACCAGGGTACGAGTCCTGAAATGATTAATGAATATTAATTAAAATTATGAAAAAAGAAATTGGCTACATCGGGCTAGGTAAAATGGGTAAGAATATGGTGCTTAGATTGTTTGAAAAAGGATGGAATATAGTTGCCTATAATAGGCATCAAGACAAAGTTGAAGAAGTAAAAAAAGAAGGAGCAGTCGGAGTTACGGACATTAAAGATTTGGTGTCTACGCTCTCGCATCCCCGTATAATTTGGCTTATGGTTCCACATTCTGCAGTTGATGAGGTAATAGATGAAGTTGTTCCATTGCTCGAAGTGGGAGACATAATTATAGATGGGGGGAATTCTCCATATAAGGAAACAATTCGCAGAGGAAAGGATCTAGGTGAAAAAGGCATTGAATTTTTAGATATTGGAGTTTCGGGCGGACCACGTGGGGCCCGAAACGGAGCGTGTATGATGGTTGGCGGAAAAAAAGAATTATATGAAAAGCTTGAGAGCGCAGAATTTTTTCATGACACATGTTTGCCAGAGGGCTATGGATTAATGGGAGGGTCTGGAGCAGGCCACTTTGTAAAAATGGTTCATAATGGTATCGAGTATGGGATGATGCAGTCCATTGCAGAAGGTTTCGACCTGATGAGGCATTCGAGTGAATTTAATTTAGACCTTCTGAAAGTCGCTAATGTTTATTCTCACGGAAGCGTAGTAACTTCGAGTTTAGTTTCTTGGATGAAGAACGGATATGGAAAATATGGCAAAGACCTGAATGAAATTTCTGGAAGAGCTTCGGCATCTGGTGAAGGTAAATGGACTGTTGAAGCAGGCGAAAAAGACAATATCTCCATGCCAGTAATTTCGGCATCGCTTAAAGTGAGAAGCGAATCACAAATTAACCCTAGCTACCAAGGAAAAGTTGTTTCTACGATGCGTGGAGAGTTCGGCGAGCATTCGGTTAAAAGAGGAGAAGATGAACCGGAAATAATTTAATTATTAAAATAAAATGAAAATCATAGATATTTCACTTCCATTAAATAACCAGACACCCGTTTATCCAAAGAACGTGCCCGTTACAGTCGCAGTGCATCAAAAAATGCCGGAGAATTCCTCTCATCTTTCTTCGATC
>JBDSTB010000047.1:0-4080 GCA_039928455.1 Minisyncoccota bacterium
ACAACCCCCAAAGTAAGTAGAAAGAACAAATAATATAGATTGCGGAGGCGGTGAGATTCGAACTCACGGTGCCTTGCGGCACTCCTGTTTTCAAGACAGGTGCACTAAACCACTATGCGACGCCTCCATTTATTAATGACCAGTTCTATTGTTTTTTGGTGATCGCCTTCCAATCTTTATTGAAATCTATCTCTACTTCTTTCCAGCTCTTTTTTAAGACATGGAAAATGTAAACAAGTTCCAAGATTCCAATAGTATTTAGAATAATCAATGCAACAAACCATTTCTTGTGGTTGTTCTTTGATGCTAGCCATACCGCGTAGACTTTTAAGGGGGTAGTGACAAGAGTTACTACTATTACAAAGATATTAATGAATGCACTAATAAAAAATGGATCTTCCATGGCGAAAATCATATCAGAAAAGAGGTTTTTATGCTAGTATTCATTTTATGATTAAAGCTATTAATTCCTCGAGGTTTCTCGGAATAGACTATGGTACAAAGAGGATAGGTCTTGCTATTTCAGATGAGAATAATACTCTCGCTTTCCCAAAAGAGATTTTACAGAATGATTCTGAAACTTTCAGAAAATTAGGTGAGATAATTGCGAAGGAAAAGGTCGGGCAGATCGTCGTTGGGGAGTCCGTGGATTTCTCAGGTGCTCTAAATGCACTGTCTGCTCGAATTGATGTTTTTATTTTAGAAATAGAAGAGAAATTTAAATTACCTATCAGCAAACAAAAAGAATTTTTGACTTCTGTAGAAGCCAGGAAACCGAAAAATGGTAAAGCTTCACTAAATTCACCCCAATCCCACAGCAAAGTGAAACAGATAAAAAGTGGAAGAGTGGATTCATCGGCGGCAGCTCTAATTCTTCAGAGATATTTAGACAAGATAAACAAGAAGATAAATAAATCACATGATTAGTATCGAAGAATTCAAAAAAATAGATATAAGGGTCGGGGAAATTCTTTCAGCTGAAAAAGTGCCAGAAACTGACAAGCTTCTACTGCTTTCGGTAAACCTAGGTGACGATAATCCTCGTCAAATAGTTTCAGGGATTTCTTTATATTTTTCTGATGCAAGCGTTTTAGTTGGTAAGAAATGCATGTTTGTTGCCAACCTTGAACCAAGAATGATAAGGGGGATAGAAAGCGAGGGAATGATACTTGCAGTGTCCACACCCGAGGGTAAATTTTCTCTCATTATGCCCGAAAATGATATTCCTCCTGGGGCTAGTGCTAAATGAAAACACAAAAGTTGTTTAATAAGGGTAATCAAGTAGAACAATGAAGAACAATATTGTATAATATGAGTATGTTTCTAGATTCATTCAATAGATTTTTTTTCAGACTTTTTCCTATACCTAAATTCTTAGTTACTTCCTCTTTCGGGTTGGACATCTCTGACGAATCTTTGAAGTTTGTTGAACTCATTGCAACAAATAATGGAATCAAACTTGGGAAATATGGGGAAAGAAAAATTCCTATAGGGATTATTGAAGCAGGGAAAATAAAAGACTCGAAAGGTTTAGAAAATGTTTTAACCACGTTACGTAAAGAAGAGGGTATAAAGTTTGTGCGAGTATCTTTACCCGAAGAACAGGTTTACTTATTTAAGTTAAATTTAGATAAAGCTGGACTAATAAATGTTCGTGAAGGAATAGAGCTTTCGCTCGAGGAGCATATACCAATACAGGCCCAAGAAGCTATATTCGACTACGAAACACTCAAAGAAGATGACCAGAAGCTCGCTCTTCAGATAGGGGCAATCCCCCAAAATATTATCGAAAACTATCTTTTAGTTTTTCGCAATTCATTAATTTCCGTACAGTCCTTCGAACTGGAGGCGCAGGCCATATCTCGATCAGTTATTAAGAAAGGTGACAAAGGAACCTATATGATAGTAGACTTCGGCCGTACACGCGCAGGGATATTTATAATTTCCGAAGGAGTGGCTGTTTTTACCTCAACGTTAAATTTAGGAGGCGATATGTTAACTGGCATGATTAAGAAAAATTTTAATGTTACGACAGAAGAAGCAGAGCAAATGAAGAAAAAATTTGGACTGCAAAGGAACAGCGATAATAGAGAAATATTTTCAGTTTTATTAAACAGTGTTTCAGTACTTCGCGATGAGATGATGAAAAATCTCCTTTACTGGCAGACCCATAAAGATGAATACGGTAAAGACCATCCCCCAGTAGAAAAGATACTTCTTACAGGAGGAGACGCAAACCTGATTGGTCTAGCTGAATATTTTTCTATAAGTACCAAGAATAAAGTAGAAGTTGGAAATGTATGGACCAATATTACAGATACAGGAAATTCAACGCCAGAGATTACATTTAATAAGTCCTTAACTTTTGCCGCTGCGCTTGGGCTCGCGCTCGGTGATTTTGAATATGATTAATTTAATTCCAAACGAAGAAAAAAAGAAAAAAGTATTAGATTTCTATTTTCGTTTATCCGTTGTCTTTTTAATGGTTCTGGGTTCAGCCATGATAATTGCATCAGTTAGTATTTTACCTTCTTACCTTCTTTCTAGCGTAAAGAAAAACACAAATATCGCGAAGCTCGAGAGTATAAAGAATACGCCGCTTCCGCAGGACGATCAGAAAACACTCCTTGCAGTTAGTGATTTAAATAATCGATTGACTATGATTGAAAATGGAGACAAAAATAAATATCTAGTATCAGAAAATGTCATTAGTGAGATTATTCTAAGGAAAATGTCAGATATAAAAATTACTCAAATATCTTATAGCAATGGCACTAATCAGGACAGGACAATACTAGTTAATGGATACGCTCCGAGCCGAGACAGACTGCTTCTGTTTAAACAAGCGCTAGTAAATGATCCTAAATTTAAAAGTGTTGATTTGCCAATTTCTAATTTTATAAAAGGATCGAATATTTCATTTTCTTTAACCTTGTTAGCAAAATAAATGAAAACAAATTTCAAAAAATTTAACAAGGTTCCGCTATTAATTTCCCTTTTCTTTTTTCTTTCCACTCTAGGTTCTTATATATTCTTATATAAAGGAATTGAGAAAAATAATAAGGCTTCAGAAGAAGCTGCAGCCGAGTCGCAAGCTGAAACTTTGAAACGCGAAGAAATTAAATCACTCGATCGAACACTCAAGGCGAGCACTACTGAACAAGCCATAATAGATACTCATTTCATAAAAGCTGGGGATATCGTGCCTCTCCTTGATGAGATAGAAAAAATTGCGTCAATAGTAAAAACGAAAGCAGAGGTAATCCAAGTAGATGTTGCGCCGGATAATAATTCAATTTCAGTAGGAGTAAATGTAAATGGTACATTCGAAGGTATCTATAAATTTTTAACACTCATTGAAAATTCTAATTATCAATTAGAAATAGTGTCTATGGATATACAAAGGGTAAGCGTACCAGTTCAAGTCGAGACTACTCCAGTAATTGTTCCCGAAACAACGAACCCTGCCACTGCCCCCACACCAACCTCTATTGGAACGGATACAACTTCTACGCCACCTACAATCACCACACCCGTGCCACCCAAGATATCTAAGATGCCCAAGTTTCCCCATTGGTCGTCTGTCTTCAAGATCAAGCTTTTGAGTTATTTAAAATCTTAATTACTTATGAAAATAAAACTTTTTAAAAATAAAAAAACTTTCAAAAAAGGAGGCATACATAGAGACCCAGATATTTACTGGGGAATTACCCTACTCACTGCGTTTATCATAGTTATCGTGGCAGTAATTTTCGCGTTTAATCTTTTTGAGAAAATTAACGGTGACTCAATAGCTGGTAACGAAGATAATACATCCCAGACTAACATAATCAAGAAAGAAAGAATAGATGAAATACTAAAATACTTTCTAGACAGGAAACAAAAGTCCGATCAGATAATAGTGAGTCCCGCTCCTGTCGTTGACCCGTCTCTTTAAAAATGTTAATTTAAATAAACGGTTTATACCTTATGTGACCCGCTCGCGGCTCATCGCGAACGTCGCCGCGATCTCGGTCAGCGCCGTGGCGCACGCGATGGACGCGACGCCGCGGACGCTCTCACACGTGGCATGCGACGTCC
>JBDSTB010000048.1:0-1856 GCA_039928455.1 Minisyncoccota bacterium
TAAAATTGAAGGTCGGGAAGAGGAACCAGAGGGATTAAAGCCCACGCCTAAATCCTACCCAGCAAACGGAGATCCGTATCGTTTATATCCTGATGAACAATAAATAATAAAATGCAATTTAAAGTACCACAATTTTTAGATATAGAAGATAAGATTTTTGGACCTTTTACTTTTAAAGAGTTTGCTTACTTGGCTGGGGGTGCTGGGCTTTCTTATGTTTTATACAAAGTTCTAGGCTTTACCCTTGGGAGTGTGCCGATTTTAATTGTTGCTTGTCTTACTCTTGCTCTAACATTCTACAAACCAAATAACAAACCTTTTATATTTATGCTCGAGGCTGGCTTTAACTATTTTAGACAAGATAAGCTTTTTATTTGGAAAAAAAGAAAAGTAAAAATAAATAAGTTAAATGAAGAGATGAGAGAGAACACAGAAGCAGAGAAAAAGAGACAAATGATAGAACATCAGGTAAGACTCGGGGGGAACAAATTGCGAGACCTCGCGTGGAGCCTAGATGTTTTGGATTTAAACAAGCACAACGAATGAAGTTATTAAGGAAGCAGAAAAACGCAGTCCAAGGTAAGATATATAAGGTATAATAGAAATTATGGCATTAAAAGCAAAAGCGACGCAAGAATTTGTTCCAATAAAAGAAGTGCGAGACGGAATAATCGTTCTAAAAGACGGGGGATTGCGCGCAGTTGTGCTTGCAAATTCTATAAACCTCTCTCTAAGATCAAATGATGAACAGAAGGCAACGATTTTGCAATTCCAAGATTTCCTGAACACTTTGGATTTTGCTGTACAAATTTCAGTCCAGTCAAGAAGACTCGACATTAGGCCATATTTATTGCAACTAGAAGAAAGAGTCAAGCTACAAAGCGAGCCATTGTTAAAGTTGCAAACAAAAGAATACATAAATTTTATAAACAACTTTACCGAATCAGTAAGCATAATGACCAAAAGCTTTTTCGTCGTAGTCCCATATGGGCACTCAACATTAAAATCAGACTATGGGGTTCTTGGAAGTTTGTTTAAAAGAAAAACTAGTAAAGAAGCTAAAATGGCAAAAGAGGAAGATTTTGAAGAAAAACGTTCCCAGTTAGAAGAGCGTGTTGGTGTTATTCAGCAAGGCCTTGCACGTTGTGGAATAAAAACAGCAGAACTAGGAACTGAAGAAATTGTAGAGGTTTTTTATAAAGTTTTTAACCCTGGTGAGATCGAGGGTAAAATTAGATTAGAGTAACAAGAAAAAATAAAGAAATGGGAATTTTTGATAAAATATTAGGAAAAAATAAAATGAAGGGTGGTGGAGAAAGCTACAACGAAACCCATGCTTCTGTTTTTCCAGTGCTTCCGGAACAAATTTATGAATCTGCTTCTCTTGAACTTCAAGATGTTATTGCACCTTCTGCACTTAAGATAGAATCAAAGTCAATAAATTTAGGAGACAAGATAGCTAGAACATTTTTTATAATTTCCTACCCACGATTTTTGGCAGATAATTGGTTCTCTCCGATTATTAACCTTGATAAGGTCTTTGATATTTCAATTTTCATTCATCCGATAGACACTTCGCTCATTTTGCGCCAATTTCAAAAAAAAGTTGCTGAAGTACAAAGTCAGATAAGTGTACGAGAAACAAAAGGAATGGTGCGCGACCCGATGCTCGATACTGCATATCAAGACCTAGAAGGATTGAGAGATAATTTAATTCAGGCACAAGAAAAAATGTTTGATGTTGGAATTTATATAACTATTTATGCTAACAATGAGCTTGAGCTTTTTAAATTAGAAAATGAAATCAAATCTTTACTAGAATCCAAATTAATCTATATAAAACCAGCTCTTTTCCA
>JBDSTB010000049.1:0-3885 GCA_039928455.1 Minisyncoccota bacterium
TTTTTTGCCTTGTGCTATAATTTGCACATTAACAAAGGTCCTTTATTAATTAACTAAGTTTCTCGCTATGCGGGGAATTGAATTTATAAAAATAATGATGATGAATTCAAAGTGTGGTTGCGCAGGAGGTTGTGGAGTACATATGACTATGAAGGTTCTAGTCATAATTGGAGGTATTAACTGGGGATTGGTAGGACTAGGAATGCTTCTTGGCCACGATTGGAACGTTGTGCATATGATTTTAGGCGGAGTACCAACTTTTGAAGCCGTGGTCTACCTTTTGGTGGGTATAGCAGCAGTTATGAAGATATTTGGTTGCCGATGCAAAAAATGTATGGCCGCGCACACTAACTGCACTTGCGGAGTTGATAACAAAATGTCAGGTTCTATGTAATAAGCAGGATTTCCTTAAGTTTTCGCAAATACCCTTATTTTAAGGGGTATTTGCGTTTTTACCTATATAAATGCTATATTTAATAGAATAATATGAAGTCGATTTCGGATCTAATCCTTTATGTATTAATTTTTCTTTCTGCATACGCGCAGGTATTTTTCTTCATTACTTTCTTAGAAAATAATAAGAAGATTATTACCAGAAAAGGGGGTATTAAGCTAGGTTCTTACCCTGGAGTTACCATTGTAGTTCCATGCTGGAATGAGGGGAAGACGGTTGAGAGGACATTGCAGTCTCTCCTTCACATGAATTACCCGCAAGAGAAACTAAATATTTTTATTGTTGACGATGGTTCGACGGATAATACCTGGAATGTGGTGAGCAAATTTTCAAAGTATTCAAATGTTAAGCTTTTCCAGAAAGAGAACGGAGGTAAATTTACAACCTTAAACTTGGGATTAGAGAAAATGGAAACAGATTTTTTTGGATGTTTGGATTCTGATTCATACGCTGACCCAGAGGCGCTCGTTCGCATAATGAGTTATTTTGAAAGGGATAAGAACACAATGGCTGTGGCTCCTTCTGTTACGGTGAATGCACCCAAAAACATTTTACAGCACGCCCAACAGGCTGAATACCATCTTGGAGTATATCTAAAAAAGATGCTTGGTTTCATGGGAGCTATTAATGTTACGCCCGGACCACTTACTATATTTAGGAAAAAAGTATTCGACGACCTAGGTCCTTATAGACATGGGCACAACACAGAAGACATGGAAATTGCCTACAGGATGCAGAAGCATCGTTATAAAATTGAGCACTGTAATGACGCCTATGTATACACAAATATTCCTTCTTCGATTAAAAAACTATTCAAGCAGCGCCTTCGCTGGATTTACGGATTTATAAATAATACGATGGATTATAGAGGAATCTTATTCCAGAAAAAATATGGAAATTTCTCAACCTTCACTTTACCTACTGGTATAATTTCCATTTTTGCCGTCAGTTATCTTTTCAGTAGAATGATTTACAATTTTATCGTGTTTGCCTCGGATAAGGTATTTTTATACAGGACTATTGGGTTCCATTTTTCTACTAAAGCTTTAAGTTTCGATCCATTTTTTATTAATATACGATCTGTCTTTTTGCCAGTAATTCTCATATATGCAATGGTAATTTTCGCAATGCTTTTTGGGCGAAGGATGGCTGAAGGGAAGTGGGTATTTTCTCCGGAAGTTATTTATTTCTTTCCAGTATTCGGGATAATTGCTCCCTTCTGGTTATTAAAAGCTGTATATAATACAATTTTGTCGCGCAAGCCTAACTGGAGATAGCTGATATGAACGAAAACAACATAGACTGGAAAAAATATGTCATAGTTTTTTTAATCACAGCAGGTATTTTCCTAAGCGCTAGTTTTTTGAGTAATCATTTCAGTAATCAGAAAATCAACCAGATAAAGGCTATTCAAGATAATATTGCAATTAATATTTTATCTTCTGAAACTCAATTTTCTCTGCTTTCAGAGCTTTCTTGTAAAAATGTTTCAACCTCAGTTCTCTCTGGCGAGCTAGATGAGTTGGGCAGAAAGCTAGAATGGGGCCAAGAAAACCTCGGCTCAACTGACGAAGTAAACTATTTAAAAAAATACTACTCACTTCTTCAAATTAAAGATTATCTCTTGATGAAAAAAATATCAGAAGGGTGTAAGGTAAAATCAGCTTTTATTCTTTACTTTTATACGACTGCTGAAAATTGTAGTGAATGCCAGAGAGAAAGCTTAGTTCTGTCAGCCCTGCATGATCAATATCCAGAATTAAGAGTTTATTCATTTGATTATAATACTGATCTGTCAGCAGTTAAGTCGATGGAGCAAATTTATAAAATTAAAGATACAGAGCTCCCTGCTGTTGTTCTTGGAGACGAACTATTGACTGGTTACCATAGTATCGAAGAGCTTCAGTCAAAAATAGAAGAATCCTTCACTCCAACGGAAATAAAATCTGAGACACCGGGTTCAACAACCGTGAAGACTATCAAAAGTCAATAAAAAGTGATAGCAAATGGGCTAGAAAGGGTTTTTCTTGTAATGAATTTGTTATCTTTACGGCTCCAGTTAGGTATAATATTAATAGTTAATTCGTATAAATATATGGACTCATTTAATTCACCCACAACGAAGCCGCTGTACAGAGGAACTCAAGTTGTATGGTATATACTTGGATTGATAGAAATCTTGCTATTGTTCCGATTATTTTTGAAGTTATTAGGAGCGAATCCCGCAGCTGGATTTTCACATTTTATTTACGGAATTACCCATGTTTTCGCAGCTCCTTTTCTGACAGTTTTTCGAATAACTCCGGTGCAGGGTGTTGGTGTCTTTGAGTGGACAACCCTGCTTGCTATGTTAGTTTATTGGGTTATTGCCATTGGCATAATCAAAATATTTCTAATGAGCAAGACTGTTTCAACGCCGGAAGCAGCGGTCAAATTAAATGACCAGACGGTCGAATAATTAATCATTATTAATCATTAATTAATTAATTAAATAAATATATGGGAATTATACTTTGGATTATCTTTGGTGCGTTAGTAGGATGGATTGCATCTCTAATCATGAAGACAGATGCACAGCAAGGTGCAATGCTAAACATTATCGTGGGGATAGTAGGTGCTGTTCTTGGCGGATGGATAATGAGCATGATGGGAGAGGGCGGAGTTGATGGTTTTAACCTTTACAGTTTCATTGTTGCCCTAGTGGGAGCAGTAGTGCTTATCGCTATCGTGAAAGCTCTACGTCGAGCATAAAAGACATAAATAAAACACTAGAATTTAAAACACCCGCGACCTGCGGGTGTTTTAAATTATTTTCTTAATATTTCTGGAGCCGCCTCTCGGATTCGAACCGAGGACCTTCGCTTTACAAAAGCGTTGCTCTACCAACTGAGCTAAGGCGGCATAAAACCTACAAATCTTATCACATTCTTTCTGACTTTTCCTCCTCTCTACTTATCTTATTTTTAATTGCTCTAACTTTTCTTTTATAATCCGAAACTCCTTTTAAAAATTTCGATATCTCTTTCCTCTCTTCTCCGGGCTTCGGAGTGTGCAAATTTTTGACCGTGGTCTTGGCAGTTCAGTAAGTATTGCGCAGTGACTTGGAAGACTTAACATACATTCTTATTCCCATAACAACTCCTGCGTGCCCATACTTCTTAGCGTGCCTGACTGCGCCAGGACCAACTTCTTTAATATAAGGAATGTCGTATTCTCCGTTTTCGGGTAATAATTCTCCCTCTTCTAGTTTGGGTAATTTTCTTCCAACCATAAAGATGATGGCGAAAAAAGATGTGAAGAATAAGATTAAAGGTATATACATTTTTTTAATTACTAATTTTATTAAATTGAGTAACGCTTTATCTCTTTTATTTTTGCCCCTGATTTCTCGAGAAGCTTTGCCACAGTTTCGTCTCCGTTTTTTATGAAGG
>JBDSTB010000050.1:0-2041 GCA_039928455.1 Minisyncoccota bacterium
AGAATATGGATACATTTACAGATTTGGCGATTCTATCATGCGACATAAATCATATACCACCATGGCAAGCCGAACAGTTGCGGCAATAAAGGGATATTTTATTAATTAACAAATTTCCTTGACGAAAAAATTAAGAAGCACATAATTTATCTGAAGTACGTCTACCAACCCTCCTCAGCTACGCGAGCCCAATCCGCGAGTGAGGACCCAAGGGAGGCAAGATACGGGCCACCATCCCGGGCAGCATAAATGGTATGAGTAAAAGAAAGTGCACGTTTAGCTGATTTTTCAGTCGAACGTGCACTTCTCTCGTTAAGTGAAAATATTTTATCTCCCTCCCAATATTTTGAGCGCTTCTTTAATTTTTTTATTAGTATCGATATCAGCTGGAACTTTTTTAAGCGCATCGCGTGCTTCCGATTGTGAATAGCCTAATGCCTTGAGAGCCTCAAGTGCATCTAGTTCTATTTGTAAATTGTTTCCCGTCATTTCGTTGCCCATTTTATCTCTTAACTCTATAACAATTTTTTCTGCTGTCTTTCTTCCTATTCCTGAAATTTTAGTGAGATATGAAGTATCGCCAGTCCCTATGGCTTTTCTCAACGTTTCAATTGTTGTGATGCCAAGTATTGCAAGCGCCGAGCGGGGGCCAATTCCAGAAACAGATAGAAGCATTTCGAAAAATTCTAGCTCGCCATATTCTAGAAATCCATAAAGATCCATTGAATCTTCCCGAACATGAGTATGCACATATAAAAACACTCCTTCTCCAACTTTTTTAGTTTTAGACAGCGTGTCAGAGGAAACATTTATTTTATATCCAACGCCGGAGACATCTACTAACAAGAACTTTTCTGTTTTTAAACTTATTATTCCTTTTATGCTCCCAATCATAGATATAATCATAGCATACCTATCTGCCGGCAGATAGGTTTGTGTTTTTAGTGCATTTTTGTTATATTATTCCCATGCCAATAACAAAGTCAGCCAAAAAAGCCATCCGCGGATCTCTAAGAAAAAGAGGCCACAATGACCAACGACGCAAAACAATGAAGGAACTAATAAAGAAAATTGATAAACTTGCAAAAGTAGGTGGCGAGAGCGGTAAAGAAGATGCAAAGAAAATGCTCTCAGCTGCATTTAAAGCAATCGATAAAGCCGCTCAAAAAGGTGTAATAAAGAAAAACAACGCAGCGAACAAAAAATCTCGCCTATCAAGATTGCTGAAGTAAATATGAGTCATCTTCTAGAATTTTACGGAACAGAATGTCCTCACTGTGTTCGTATGCATGAGCTCGTGGAAAAACTCGAAAAGGAAGAAGGAGTAAAAGTTGATACCTTTGAAGTATGGCACAATAAAGAAAATGAAAAGAAGCTACTAGAAATTGACAAGGATATGTGCGGAGGAGTCCCTTTCTTTTACAATACTCAAACCAAAGAATTTATTTGCGGAGAAGAGGAATATGACAAGCTAAAAGTTTGGGCGCTTGGAGGCAAAGGACACTAAAGAAACACTAATCAAAAAAGAACAAACTAAAAAGCCCGCTAGATTTCTCTAGGGGGCTTTTTAATTGGGTGAGACTACGCGCGTTGTACGTTCGTAGCGTTCAATCCCTTAGGAGACTCTTCTGTTTCGAAAGAAACAGAATCGCCTTCCTTTAGTTCATCAAAGGAAACTCCTACAAGATTGTTGCTGTGGAAGAATAAATCCTTCTGTAGCCCTTCTCCTGTTATGAAGCCGAAACCTTTATCTGTCAGTCTTTTTATAGTACCTGTCATTGATTTGTTTGATTATGTTGTTAAATACAAATAAGTTGTTCTTAAGAAATCGACTTGTGTTACTCTTCTTTACCTACTTTGTTCCAAGAGTATAGTATATTTTCTACAATTTGTCAACCAATATCTTAATATTTTAATTACAGGCTTTCAATTTGAGCTTAAATAAGCTAGTCTGTGTAAATGCAGAAAGGAAATGATAAAAAGGATAAGGGCCCAAAATCTCAGGAAACAATAGCTCGATTTGAAAAAGTTTCATTCGAAT
>JBDSTB010000051.1:0-1536 GCA_039928455.1 Minisyncoccota bacterium
GTAGAATGTTTATATCAAAAATTGTATCGCTTGTCGATTCTGCCGCTCCTGCAAACTTTTCTATTCCTTCAACTTCGCATAAATGGTATGTAAAAATATCTCGCAGTTTTTCTGGAGTTGGAACTTCTGGTATATACCACCTCAGCCAATCGTAAGAAATTTTCATAATATTATTTTTATTCTGAAAGTTGATTTAAGCGCAAATCTCCCTGATAAAAAAGTCTAACGTCGGGGATCCCCCATTTAACCATAGCTATGCGATCTAATCCTCCTCCAAAAGCAAAACCTTGAACTTTTTCGGGATCAAGCCCACAGTTACGTAATACATTTGGATGAAGCATTCCTGCCCCCATAACCTCAAGCCATCTATTTTTAAATTTGAGCCAGACTTCGAGCCCAGGCTCAACAAAAGGGAAAAAACTTGGACGAAACTCCATTTCCACATTATCCCCCAACATTTTTTTGTAGAATTCTGTTAACACTCCCTTTAAATTTGCAATTGAAACCCCATCAGAAATATTTCCAACCATTACTCCATCAATTTGAAAAAATTGCATCTCATGTGTAATGTCTGTGGCTTCATTTCGAAAAACTTTTCCTACAGAAATAAAAGCGCAAGGAAGCCGACCATCTTTTCCCGCTTTTTCGATTGCTCGGGCACTGAGGTTCGTAGTATGGGTTCGAAGCACACTTCCAGGTTTACCTTTAATCCAAAAAGTGTCTTGCATATCGCGAGCTGGATGATCTTTCGGAACATTTAAAACATCAAAGTTGTACCATTCAGTTTCGAGCTCGGGGCCCATAACAATTTCGAAACCCATTGAAGAAAAAGCCTCATACGCCTGGCTGGCCAAAATAGATAAAGGATGTTCTGTTCCTTTTTGAGTTTCTTTATCCATTACAAATTTCTCTTTCGTAGTGTAAACGTCCCATCTTCGTTATGGACGAATGTATGCTTGCCGTCATCTAAATGTATTTTGCCGTCTGGCGCATGTTTCGCTTCGTGTGTTAAACGTTTCATATCATCTCGCGACAGATTATGCTTCCACTCATGCGCTAAGTGTTTTTGCGAATCACTATTTTCATCATAGTTAATATCATAACCATGAATACTTCTCGTATTCTTTCCATTTTGTTGATCTTCGTGTTTATCTTCTTCCATATATATAAATTATGTTTATAATGATAAATTATACCAAATTAGCCTCTACTGGACTAATTTTCCTTCCGTGGCGAGAAAGTACACATCCTCCAAAACAATAAACGTTATCATTCCTTTTTTGAACACAAAAGCAACATGCCAAAAAATGTCGGTGACATACAGGATTCGCACAATTAACATAATTTTCTGTTGGCTCTTTACATAAGTCGCATTTTCCAATTATTTTATGCTTTTTATCATCTGTATAGAAACCCATGGTCACCCTGTTGTCAAAAACATATAGCTTACCCTGGAAATCCTCATTAGGATACTTCTCCATGTAGCTTACGATCCCGCCGTCCAGCTGATAAACATCCGTGAAGCCTTGCGTTATT
>JBDSTB010000052.1:0-10235 GCA_039928455.1 Minisyncoccota bacterium
CAAGGTCTGCCAAGATTTTTCTGTCTAATCCAATTTTCTTTTTTCCAAGCGCTCCCATAAGCTTTGAGTAAGACATTCCAAGTTCACGAGATCCAGCGTTTATCTTTATATTCCATAGTTTGCGGTTGTGAGACTTTTTGTCTTTTCTGTGGGCGAAAGAATAGTTACCAGCGTGGAGCAAAGCATCCTTTGCTTGGCGCTCCTTTGTACTTCGTCCATGGCGCATTCCTTTAGTCTGCTTGAGGACGCTTCTTCGTCTTTTTAATGCATGTACTCCCTTTTTTACTCTTGTCATTTAATTAGTTGAAAGTTATAAAATTTATAAAGTTGAAATTTAACAGAAAGGCAAAAGGTGACTCTTCGGCTTGTTCTTGATAACGAAATTCTGCCCTTTTCTTCCAGCAAGCTGAGTGGTTCGTGATTGCTTCGCATTGAAATGGTTGAAACCGGGTTTACGTGAAAGTATTTTTCCGTTCTTTGTTATCTTTAGTCTCTTCGAATATGATTTATTTGTTTTCATTTTTTTATTTCTTTTCTATTGTTGTTGTTAAACCTTTTGGACCTTTCTTATATGCGTCGGAAATTTTGTAGTCCTCAGTTATCAAATGTAGAACTCTGTCTAAGCGCTCTTTTAGGAATTTTTCATCCATATATTTTGCGCGGCCGGCAAGGAAAAGCTCAACTTTAATTCTGTGTCCTTCTTTAATCCAAGCCGAAGCTGTTTTCGCTTTGAGTGCTAAATCGTGGTCTCCAGTTCCTATTTTGATCTGGATCGACTTAGTCTCTGTGTGCTTGGCTCCTCCTTTGCTTTTCTTCAGTTTCTTACTTGCTTCGTATTTATACTTGCCGAAATCCATTATCTTTGCTAGCGGGGGATTGGCGTTCGGGGAGACCTCAATAAGATCCATTCCTTTGCTATGAGCAAGTTCTAGAGCATCTCTGATGCTTAAAACACCGATGTTTTTATTCTCACTGTCCAAAACCCTCAAAACGCTCGCTCGTATTTGGTTGTTTATTCTTTCACGCAATTGATATAAATAGTGTCAAACGAGTCTTTAGAAAAGTCTAGAAGAATGTCCTGACTAGGGGATAATAGCCTATTTACTCACTTAAGTCAACAAAACAAGGTGCAGTAAACAGAGAGTATATATGTGATAATATAGGACTATGGGAAGTTATGCGGAAAACAGAAAAGCTAGATTTGACTACGAAATCCTTGAGAAATATGAGGCTGGGATAGAGCTCGAAGGGACAGAGGTCAAGTCAGTCCGAGCCGGGAGAATGTCTCTCGAGGGTTCTTTCGTTATTATTCGCGGAGGTGAGGCCTATCTGATAAATTCCAACATTCCGCCCTATCAGGTAAAAAATGCTCCTGCGGACTACGACCCACTTCGAAACAGGAAACTTCTTCTGACGAAAAAAGAAATCATGGAGCTCTCTGGCAACGAAAAGAAAGCATTGACGATAGTGCCTATTTCAGTGTATAATAAAAATAGAAAAATCAAGCTAGAAATCGCCTTAGTAAAAGGAAAGAAAAAGTTTGATAAGCGCGAAACTCTCAAGAAACGCGATACCGATCGTGAGATTAGGCGCGACATGAGGCAGAAAGAATAGCAGAAAAAAGAAAAGAAAACTTTGAAAACAAAAAATGGGGATGCAAGGCATAGACAGAAGGCCTTTCGTCATTGATGCATATCGAGTATGAACGTAATCTCGTAAAACTTCGTTCAAATGTTAATTGCAAAATTGACTACAGCTCAGAAATCACCTTACTTCGGTAATGCGTTTTCTCTAGCTCCAGCTTTCGCGTAAGCCTAAACTGGTGTCTCTCTTATAGACTTCCGATATATGAGTAGAGGCATAATATTATCGGGATAGGGAAGAAGCCGGTCTCGACTTCTTCTAGAAAACTAAAGAGACTCGGTTAAAAGATATTTGGCTCGCTTAAGAATCTTTTAACTTAAACAAAAAGCGTGCTAAATATGTAGACTTCTCTACGGAAACTTTTTGCACGGGGGTTCAATTCCCCCCATCTCCACCAGTAAAACAATTAGCACCTTAGGTGCTTTTTTTGTTTTTTGGTGGGATGAGCAAGCAAACTGTTTTGCTTGTGTGGAGGAAGTGAAAGACGGAGCCTCTGGTGAAAGACATGAACCAGAGCGAGTCGGGGTAGCGGAAATTTGCGAGCGACGGCGAGTAAATTATCTGTGACCAATGCCGTTATCTCCACAACAATTGACTTAATTACACAATAATAGATAATATAAATTATATTACTAATTAACTAGAATTAAAAATATGAACGAAGGATTAAACTCAAATACAAGACCAGAAAAGAAAGAAGCAGAAGAGCAAGGTGCAATGATGCGTGTTTATCTAGAAAGATTTAAGGGCTATAAGGATGGAATGAAGGGGTGGGAAACAAAAACTGGACCAAGCAATGAAGAGTATGAAGAAGCTTCAAAGTTCATCGATGAATTAATAAAAAATGCGGAAGATGAGTCAACGGCTGATAAGATAGGTTACGCAGTTGCTCGAGCGGCGTATTTACCTCCAGCGACCCTTTTACTAATTTCTATTGTGTTAAGTGGTGGCTTAGGAAGTGGCTTGGCTATTCACGGACTACAAGATGGGAGAAGAAACCTCAGCGATGCACGTGAAAGATTAAATCTTTTTAAAAAAGAAGCTAGAAAGACAGCTAAATAGAAGAAAACGAATTTAATAAAATTTTTACTTTGAGGTTTTTTGTGCTATCATATTTCAATGGATTTTAATTTTTTGAACAAAAAAACTGGAGAAAATAGTAGCCCAAACAAGGGGAAAAAGATAAAAAAGGGAGCAAATTTACCTGGAAGTATTTTAGGCGTTATATTAATCTTCATGTTTATTAGCGCTATTTACTTAGTAGTAACTGACAACGGAAAGGCAACTCCTGAAATCCCAATTTCTGACTTAGCTCAGAGTGTTTCAAAAGGAGAAGTTAAAAAGATTTTAGTTGAAGGCGATAAGCTCTCCATTACATATCAGAACGATGACGTTAAAACTGCTAAGAAGGAAGTGGGCTCTGCGCTTTCGCAAACTCTTTTTAACTACGGCGTTACAAGCGACGCGCTTGCAAAAACTCAAATTGAAATAAAAGATGAAAGTGGATTTTTATATTTACTGCTCAACATTCTTCCGATAATTCTCCCAATAGTTTTCATCCTTCTTTTTTTCTGGTACCTATCCAAGCAAGTAAAGGGTGCAGGAATGCAGGCGCTGTCATTCGGCCAGTCCAAAGCTCGAATTACTGACCCGAATGATAAAAATAATAGAGTAACATTTAAGGATGTTGCTGGTAATAAAGAAGCAAAAGAAGAGTTGAAAGAAATTGTGGACTTCCTGAAAAGCCCGAAAAAATTCCTCGACATCGGGGCAAGAATTCCAAAAGGAGTCATGCTTACTGGTGCTCCAGGAACTGGAAAAACATTGCTCGCACGTGCAGTGGCCGGAGAGGCGAATGTCCCATTCTTCCATTTGTCGGGTAGTGAATTCGTAGAAATGTTTGTAGGTGTTGGTGCGTCCCGAGTTCGAGATTTATTCAAGATGGCCAAGAAGGCGGCACCCGCAATAATATTCGTAGATGAAATTGATGCGATAGGGAGAACCCGCGGAGGAGGATTCGGCGGCGGGAACGACGAGCGCGAGCAGACACTAAACCAGATACTTGTAGAAATGGATGGATTTGAGCCGAACGATAAAGTAATAGTGATGGCTGCTACGAACAGAGCAGATGTTCTGGATCCTGCGCTGGTGCGCCCTGGACGCTTCGATAGAAAAGTTGTGCTTGATCTACCAGACCGCGCCGATCGAGAAGAAATTCTTAAGATTCATGCTGTTAAAAAACCGCTAGCCGAAGATATAAATTTCAAATTAATTGCAGAGCGTACTCCCGGATTTTCGGGTGCGGACCTTTACTCGCTTATGAACGAAGGAGCGATTTTGGCTGCAAGAGAAAACAGGAAAAAAGTTTTCCAGTTTGATTTAATACGCGCGATAGAGAAAGTGATGCTCGGACCCGAGAGGAAGAGCCACCTGCTATCAAAGAAAGAAAAAGAAATTACTGCATATCACGAAGCTGGACACGCGCTTGTTGCGTCTGTTCTTCCACATGCAGACCCAGTTCATAAAGTCTCGATAATTGCCCGCGGGAATGCCGGAGGATATACTTTGAAACTTCCACTCGAAGAGAGAAGACTTCAGTCTAAGAAAGAATTCATTGATGATATTGCAATGTCACTTGGCGGATATGTTGCCGAGCAGATGATTTTCGGAGATATAACCACAGGACCATCAAGTGATCTCCAGATGTCAACAAATCTAGCCAAGGCGATGGTTACACGTTTTGGAATGTCGGATGTTATCGGGCCGATAGCGCTCTCAGGCGGCGGCGGAAGGAACATGTATGGCGAGAGTATGGAGAAAGAATATTCAGAAGCTATATCTGCGAAAGTTGATGCGGAAGTTTACAGAATTATAAATGATGGATTAAAATCAGCAGAAAAAGTTCTAACCGAATATAGAATTGCATTTGATGCCATAGCTGTCAAGCTCATTGAAGTTGAGACACTAGAGCAGGAAGAATATGAGAAGATACTTACTGCACATGGAATATTGCTAAAAAAGAAAGATATAGTGGCACCAGTTGAACCCGCAGAAATAACATCTTAGTCTTTTTTCCTACTTTTTTCTTGTTGTTTTTAAGACTAAAATACTATATCCTATTTTTATAACCGTCCTTAGCTCAGTTGGTTAGAGCACAGAGCTTATACCTCTGGGGTCCTTGGTTCGAATCCAAGAGGACGGACAAGATGATACATCAGCAAAAAGACGGAAAGAAAAAAGGTATAAAGACTGCAGAATTCGTAAGCCCTGGGCATCCAGACAAAATATGCGATTTTATTGCGGATAGTATTCTGGATGCATATCTTGAAGACGACAAAGATAGCCGGGTAGCGGTAGAGGTTATGGGAGGTCATAAACAAATCACTGTAAATGGAGAAATAACTTCGAGAGCAAAACCAGATATTGAAAAAATAGTAAAAAATATTGTCAGAGAAGATTTCGAAATAAAAATTCACACAGTAATGCAGAGCCTAGAGATAGCTCAAGGGGTAGACATAGGTGGTGCAGGCGATCAAGGAATAATGAAAGGATACGCGACATGTGAAACGGAAGAATTTCTACCGCCTGAATATGTACTTGCTCGTAATTTATGCAAAAAAATTTATGATGTATATCCATATGATGGGAAAGTCCAGGTTACACTAGAAGACGGAATTGTGAAAACTGTTGTAGCGAGTTTCCAAAATACAAAAAACGAAGATCTTCTCAAGCTAGTAGAGAGTTTTATAGAAGCTAAAGAATATCTTATTAATCCAGCAGGCGAATGGACGCAAGGGGGATTCGACGCAGATACTGGGCTTTCTGGCAGGAAACTCGTTATTGATAATTACGGTCCCGAGATTCCTATTGGAGGTGGATCATTTTCAGGTAAAGACTATACAAAAGTAGACAGGAGTGGGGCTTATATGGCTCGCAGAATTGCAGTTGAATTATTGAAAGCAAGAGGAGCAAGTGAAGTCTATACAAAGCTCGCCTATGCTATTGGTAAAAAAGATCCAGTGATGGCCGTAGCAGTAATCGACGGGAAAGAGGAACAGATAACAGGATATGATTTGAGTCCAAAGGGGATAAGAGAATATTTAAAACTCGAAAATGTAAAGTTTGCTGATACTGCAAATTGGGGGCACTTCGGAGATCACTTTGGAAAAACCTTTCCTTGGTTTTAAATTTATAATAAAATTGACTCTAAACTTATATCATATTTAGACGGCCGTCTAAAAGTGATATCTATTCAAAATGAAATTCTTCAGTTTTTGTTTTTACTTTTTGTTTTAGTAGGGGATAGTTGTGAAGTTCTGGGTCTTCTTCTATTAGACGAGCAGCTTCGGCGCGAGCAGCTTCTACCATTTTTAGATTTTTTATTGCTTCCATACCGAGGTCTGTAATTCCCCATTGTTTGGTTCCTGAAAGTTCACCAGCGCCCCTTAGAGTAAGGTCAAGTTCAGCAAGCTCGAAACCGTTTTTAGCAGTTTTAAGTGCCTTCAACCTTGCCATTGTCTTATCACTTTTTGCTTCTGCAAAAATATAACAATAAGCTTGGTGCGTGCTTCTAATAACTCGTCCCCTGAGCTGATGGAGCTGAGCGAGACCAAATCTCTCTGCGCCCTCTATTATTATTAATGTTGCATTAGGTACATTTACTCCTACTTCAACCACAGAAGTTGCGCATAAAATATTAATTTTATTATCGGTAAATTCCTGCATAACTTCTTCTTTTTTCTCCTTGCTCATTTTGCTGTGGATTACTCCTATAGTGTTTTCAGGAAAAATTAATTTTTTTAATCTTTTTGCTTCTTCTACTGCGGACTTCACATTGAGTGCTAATTCCTTACTTGGATCGGGTTCGAAAATTCTTGGACAGATGACATATAGCTGTCGGCCGGCTTCTAACTCTTTTCTTATTTGCTCATAGGTTTCAGAACGCTTATTAGGTGTAATGATTTCGGTAATGATTTGTTTTCTGCCGGCAGGCATTTCAGATAAAAGTGACAAATCCAAGTCTCCGTAGATAGTAAGAGCCAAAGTTCGGGGGATAGGTGTAGCAGTCATTGATAATAAATGCGGAGCAATACTGTCTTTTCGCACAAGCTTTCTTCTCTGAGCAGTACCAAATCTATGTTGTTCGTCAATTACCACTAATGCCAAGTTTTTAAACTTAACAGTTTTTTGGATAAGTGCGTGAGTTCCTATTAAAATAGGAATTTCTCCATTTGCTACCCATTTAAGAAGTTGTGTGCGTGAGATGGTAGTCCAGCCATCGGGGTTTAATTTGGATGGAAATTTTCGGCAACCGGAGCCGGTAATTAATCCTATATTGATAGGAAGTCCGACTTTATCTTTGGTAAAATATTTAATAAAAGATTCGAAATGCTGCGTAGCTAATATTTCAGTCGGGGCCATGTATGCAACCTGCAAATTTCCGAAGCTCTGTATTTTACCTTCTTTATTCAACGGCCTTTGAGAGACGGTCATATAGCTTGCGGTTGCTGCGACTGCTGTCTTTCCGCTTCCTACGTCGCCTTCAAGTAGGCGCGACATAGGGAAACTTCTTGCCATATCAGAGAGGATTACATCAATCGAATCTTGCTGTGATCTCGTCGGCTCAAAAGGGAACCGTTTGAGAAATTTTTCTTTTTCTTTAACTTCGGTATTAATAATAAAAGATTTATTTTTCTTGTATTCAAATTTGTCATGCTGACGCTCAAGCTGAATGCAAAAAACTTCTTCGAAAGCGAATCTTTTCCTGGCACTTTCGGCGTCTTTGGGATCTTTCGGCTTATGGATCCAGATGAGGGCAGTTTTGAGGGTCGGTAAATTATACTTTTTTAAAATATCTTCTGGGATATAGTCATATATGTTATCTAGCGTTTTCTCTCTCAATATTTTTTCTATCGCGTGGTAAAACCATTTGGAGGTTATGCCTCGTGTTTCTGCATAGTAGGGGAAAGAGAATCCCTGGTTACTGTTTTCCTCTTTGTTGTCTCCAACATCTTCGCCACTTTTCTTTTTGAAAAGTGTGTCATGAGAATCTATTGGGAGAGTTATCATTTTTTCAAACTCTGGGTTCGCTAGATATATACTTCCTTTACCTTGAGTTACCTTCCCCGTTAATTTTACATTCTCCCCGTTGTGTATCATCTTGGCTAGGTAGGCTTGGTTGAACCAAATGATTTTAATTTTCCCGGACAAGTCCTCTATCTCGCCTTCAGCCATTGGAATCTTAGACCTGAACCCTTTTTTTGTTTTTAAGCCAGAAATTTTCCCATAAATAGTTGCCGTTTCTCCAGGGATAAGGTCCCCAATTTTCATTACAGTACTTATATCGCTATATCTAACGGGAAAGTGGAAAAGTAGGTCAGCCACAGAGAAAAGTTTCAGTTTATTTAATGCTTTTTTCTGATTAGCATCTAGCCTGAACTTTAATTCTAGTTTATCGTGCAATTCCATAGTTGGATTATATAACTAAATGTAATATAATGCAGTTATGAACGGCATATTGGAGTCCCAAGTTTTCTTTTTTATATCCTCAGTTGGGTTTGTAATACTTTGGGTATTGGCTGTAATATTTTTGGTTTATCTTAACCGGGCGATTAAAACTCTCTCGAGAATAATAGATAAAGCAGAGAAAGACATAGACAGCATTGGAGACACAACTCAGGAGTTATTGGAAGACATAAGAGGGAGCGCGGTCTTTGGTTTTCTATTTAGAAAAAAGAAAAAGCGCAAGAGTTAATCAAAGATTAAAGTGCTAAAATTTATTAATAATAAAATAAATTCGTTCTTCGGGTTTATAATCCAGTAGTTTATTCTACTGAAAAAATATATGAAAAATACAAAAACAATTGGAACTATGAAGAAAGGAATGAGTAAAGGTCAGATGATGGCAGTAGGAGGAGCAGCCGCAGTAGCTGCAGCAGCCGGTGCCGGCGCTTACTATCTAATGGGCCCTAAAGGAAAGACTCACCAAAGGAAAGCAAAAATGATGCTCATAAAAATGAGGAAAGAAGCAAAACAGGCCTTGAGTAAGGCGAAAGATATGACTCAGCCAATATACCATAATACCGTGGACGCATTAGCTGCTAAATACAGCAAGCAGTACAATATACATGAAAGAGAAATTAGAGCATTGGCAACTAAACTAAAAGGCGAGTGGAAAAAGAAGTCAGGACAAGCCAAGAGAACAGTAAAACGATCAGTAAAGAAAGTCACTAAAAAAGCTGCTCCAAAAAATTCTAATCAAACAAGCTAAATATTTTTGACATTGAAACATCCTGGCGGAGCCGGGCGGATTCGAACCGCCGAGGGGTTTTGAAGCCCCTGCCTCTTTAGCAAAGAGGTACGTTAGACCACTCTGACACGGCTCCTTATTATTTCGAATAACTTTATTACTCTAGCATATTCTTAGGGTTTTTCCATTTTTCTGTTATACTTTTCCCATCAAATTGGAGAGATGGATGAGTGGCTTAAATCAACAGTTTACTAAACTGTCGTCCCCTTAAAAGGACCGCGAGTTCGAATCTCGCTCTCTCCGCAAACCATGTTATAGTATTCTCATGACATTTTTCGATAAAATAAAACAGAAAGTCTGGCGACATATATATAAAATTTTCCTGAAAACCCAAGGATTTCTTTTGAAACTAGGGATTATTCACCATGCAACGAGTAGGCAAAGGTATCACATAGGCTGGCTTGCACCCAACAAAACACTCGAAGGATTGAAGCATCATCTTCACTCAAAGTGGGGATTCGGGAACCATTTTATCGCCTGGATGGACAAGGGTCAGGTTTTAAGCTGGAGAAAATTAATGGATTTTGAAGAACAATACCACGTTAGAGTTTTCGCAGACGGAGAAATTTGTGGACACTTCGAGTTTACCCCTGAAGCACATCCAATAGAACATTTAAATGAGAGAGGAGAGTGGCAGGCGAAAGCTGACTTCATGAGATTCTTGGGAGACTTCGTTACTGAGAAAAAATATATTTCCCACCTAAAGCTTGACCCAGATGCGTTTAATCCAGATTCGGAAATAATGTCTGAGGATAAATAATTTTTAAACTTTAGATTCGGGTATCACTATATCCCAGAGTTTGCCTGCGACATTTTTCGGAGTGCCGAACATTACATAATGATGTAGGTCAATGAAAGGAAGACTATTGCATTCAATTATTCCGCAATGCTGTTCTTCTTTCCACGATTTTGTGATGTCTTCAATTATAAAATCGATTCCAATAAGTGGGTCGTCGAGATAGATGGCGGCCCGCTCGAGCATTGCAACATTGTCTGGGTGGGTTATTTCTGTTACTTCTGTGGTGGTGCCCCCGCAGCCGCGACTGGTCTTTTGAGAAAATGTCACAACTTGGCCGATCTTTGGAATATCAGTCATAGTTATGTTTTCTCTTTTTAATTCTATTTCTGTCTCAGCGTCTACAATAATCTTATGAAAAATTGGCCCATTGCGTTCAGGTCTTTTGTTTTCTTCTTCCATCAATTCTCTTAAATTGTGAACTCCATCACCCGTGACTTCTGGCTGATCGCGTTTTACAACTCCCGCAAGCTTCCCTCCAACAAG
>JBDSTB010000053.1:0-9825 GCA_039928455.1 Minisyncoccota bacterium
AGTGTACCAGTCATCGCGGCTCCTTTTACATTTACTGTAACGCTGTCCGTAGCCCCAAGGCCGTTCGTTCCGGGTTCAGTACACTTTATTGAATAAGTCTGGGTTGAAGTTAGAGCTCCTGTCGAAACCCCAGGTGAAGTATTATTCGGTGCACCATTTGTTGAAAAATTCGTCCCTGTACAAGATGTAACATTATTAGATTCCCAAGTAAGAGTTACGGAGTCTCCGGGATTGACTGTGATAGGACCATCGGAACCGTTGGCTTGCAAATTTACACTGGGTTCTTCCGCACAAGTATAAGTTATGGTAAATTGTTTTATATCTCTTCCTGTCACGTTTACCGTGTTGCCTCCATCACTGCTATTGACCGAGGCACTGGTACATCCCGCTGGGTACGAATCAACAATAAGTATATAGGTAGTACCCTTGGGCAGAGCTTCAGCGAAAACGGAATTGGAAGAACCCGTGTAGGTAAACTCCGGGAGTAAGCCATGCATTACTCTCCAGGTCCCTCCCGTCCTAGGAATTTCTTTTACGTTAATTGTTGCCGGTGGAGGTGTTACTAAAGCATTAAAGCCAATGCAGTAATAAGTACTCCCCCAGTCTAGAAGCTCTTCGGTCATATCACCAACGTAATCTCCATTACTATATACGACACGACTATCGTCCCAACAGTGAAATTCGGCACTATATGGTGCTGGATTTAAGGGGGCATCGTAATCACTTGGGTAAGGATCTGCAAATGGTACATAACCAGCGCTTCTTTTGGTATTATTCGGATCCATATATAAAAAAGCTCTCTTCCCGTCTATGTTAACCGGCATATCTCCACCACGGTAAGGAACCTTATCGTAAGAGATCGAAACTGGAACGGTACGCCCGTTAGCCCCGGTAGTACCAAAAAAAGTTCCGGGCCAGCGCCCGTTAGCATAATCGTCTGAAGTTATATAATAAAAATCCCACCCCGAATCCAAACGGCAATTGCGATTGCCTGGACCATTCACATAGTTTGGGGCGGTGCTAGCAACAATAGGCAGTCGTGAATCAGTGCGATGGTACCAGTTGGGTAGATTGGACTCATAGTCGCAAGTTACTGCTGAGGCGACTATCTTGATAGGGGGAGGTGTTGTAATAGTTACGTGACAAGATGATGGGTCGTTGCCAAAAGTTTGAGAAAAGACAGTAACAGTATGTTCACCAAGAGCAGAATACTTAGTGTTGAAATTATCCATACCCTGTCCACTCTGGGTTGATGGATCGCCTCCGGGAGCATCCCATATATAGAAACGGTTTTGACTAGGGGCACCGACAAGAGGAGTAACAGAGAAAGACACATTCTGCCCGACGGTGGCAGTCTGGTTTGCAGGCGAACATTGGAGAATATTTTCATCAGCTTTAGTAAATTGAGACCCTATCAAAAAAGTTAAGATAAAAACAAAAATCACAAAAAAATTATATTTAGCTCTGGAAAGCGTCTTAAAAAGATAATTAGTTTTTTTCATAATTTTATTTCATCTCCGTATAAATTAATTGTACCACTGTCTTCCCCGACAAGTCACTGATATTGACCAAGAGAGAGTTGTTACCTAGCGTAGCGTAGAGTGAGTGGTTTTTCTCATCTTTGCCGTCAGGCGAAAGAATGTCTTTGGACGAAAAGACGTATCCAGCTTTGGTCATGTAGTTTAAGTATTCTGTATATTTTACAGAAGCGGATTTGTCTGTATTATATTCCACATCATAAATGGTTACTGGGCTGCTACGGTCAGTATAGGTTTTAGAGTTACTGACTAACACTGTTTTAGTTTCTACGGGGATAGAAGCTGGGAAACCTACAGGTAATTTATCTGCGTCAGTTTTTGCTGTAAAAAGATCAGTGCTTTTCATTTCTACTGTTTCCGCAGTAAGTGGACTTGGATTATTTGAAACTATATTTTCCTTAGGATGTTTTAAATACCAAATAACTCCCACAATAACGAGAATGAGTAATATAAGAAAAATCAAAACAGAAACTATAGTTTTGCTTTGACCAGTGTTGTATTTAATCACAAAGATATTATAACACTTCGAATGGCTCTAGTAACAAGTAAGAGAGAGGAAGATGTGGATAACTATAATTCAAAGTGAAAAATTGCATTAAAATTTAACATATGATATGATTCTTTTGTAGAGTCCTGTCGAAACAGGGCTTTTCTTTTTAGAAAAATTAAATAAATACGTTATGTTAGACTTAAAAACATTCAAATCAGCATTAGAGCAGCTAGAAGAAGAAAGGAAGATCCCAAAAGAAAAAATATTAGACGCCATCGAACAAGCCATGGCTGCCGCTTACAAAAAGGATTACGGTAAAAAGGGGCAAATAATCCGCTCCAAATTCGACCTCGAGACTGGAAAGACAGATTTCTTCCAGGTTAAAATCGTGGTTGATGACTCTATCGCCATTATTGATTCTGGAGATAAGACCAAGCATGAAGGCGAATATTCTGTAAAAACTGAAGGTGATGAAAGAGTTCATTTCAATGAAGAACACCACATACTTCTCGAGGATGCTAAAAAAATCAAAAAAGGAGTAGAGCTAAATGATGAAGTAATTTTTCCTCTCGAGATGAAGGATGACTATGGACGTATTGCAGCACAGACTGCAAAGCAGGTTATCATTCAGAAAATTAGAGAAGCGGAACGCACATCTATTATTGACGAGTATGGAACAAAAGAAGGAGAAATCGTAGGAGGAACAGTACAGAAAGTTGAAAGAGGAAATATTTATGTTGATTTCAACCGCGCAACGGGAATCCTTCCAGCTGAAGAACAAATCCCTGGAGAATTTTTCCAGAGAGGTCAGCGTGTGCGAGCATATTTATACTCAGTTGAAGACACACCAAGGGGTATAAACCTTAGACTTTCGAGAACTCACCCAAAATTCATTGAGAAACTTTTTGCAATTGAGGCGCCTGAAATACAGAATGGAATTGTAGAAATTAAATCAACCGCACGAGAAGCAGGAGCGCGATCCAAGATAGCAGTCTCCTCAAACGATGAACACATCGATCCAGTAGGGTCTTGCGTTGGTCAAAAAGGAACAAGAGTAAACACTATTACCCAGGAACTCTCCGGAGAAAAAATAGATATCATCCCTTGGTCTTCAGACCCGAAAATTTTCGTTGCGAACTCCCTCTCCCCCGCAAAAACTATTTCTATCGAAATAGATGAACAAGATCACAAAGCAACAGTGGAGGTGACTGACGATCAGCTCTCTCTTGCAATCGGGAAAGGAGGACAGAATGTAAGACTTGCAGCCAAGCTTACTGGATGGAGAATAGACATCAAGGGAGACGGAGCTACTACTTCAGTGGACCCAAGTGAACAAAGTGAAGAGGCAGAAAGTGCAGTTGAAAAAAAAGAAGAGTAAAGTAAAATAAAGCAAGTAATTATTAATAAAGTAAAAAACGAAATAAAAGTATGAATAATTTTTTATTGTTTACAGTTATTAGTGCAGTTATTGCGATAGTGTACGGTCTGGTACTTGCTAGAAAGATTTTGAAGAGAAGTCCTGGCAATGAAAAAATGCAGGAAATTTCTGCTGCCATCAGCGAAGGGGCAAAGGCATATTTAAATCGCCAATACAAAACTATCGGCATTATTGCAGTAGTACTATTTTTAGTAATTGGTTTGATACCGAAACTTGGCTGGACCACAGCTATTGGATTTATTTTCGGCGCGGCTCTCTCTGCGCTTGCTGGATATATCGGCATGAATGTCTCGGTGCGAGCAAATGTCCGTACGGCAGAAGCAGCAAAGAGCGGACTTAGAGATGCGCTAGCAGTAGCATTTAATGGTGGGTCAGTGACTGGACTTTTGGTAGTTGGTCTTGCCTTGCTCGGAGTCGCTGTATTCTTTTATTTTACTCATGATGTGAGTTCGCTTATTGGATTCGGTTTTGGAGGATCACTTATTTCAATATTCGCTAGACTTGGTGGTGGAATTTTTACCAAAGCAGCTGACGTCGGCGCTGACCTTGTTGGCAAGCTTGAAGCAGATATTCCTGAAGATGATCCAAGGAATCCTGCAGTTATTGCGGACAATGTCGGGGACAATGTCGGAGACTGTGCAGGAATGGCGGCAGATCTTTTCGAAACTTACGCTGTTACATCAATTGCAACTATGCTCTTGGGTTCACTTACTTTTGTCGGATCTGAAAATGCACTTATATATCCCCTAGCTCTCGGCGGAGCTGCCGCACTTGCATCCATCGTTGGTACTTGGTTTGTGCGTCTTGGAAAGAGTAAAAATATAATGAACGCACTATACAAAGGACTCGCAGTTTCCGGTGTTCTTTCAGCTATACTTTTCTATCCGATTACAAAAATGCTAATGGGGGGTAACGGTCTTTATAGTGTGCAAAATCTTTTCTATGCATCATTAGTCGGGCTTGTGGTAACTGCTCTTCTTGTAGTTATTACTGAATACTTCACTTCTTCGAAATATGCTCCGGTAAAATCTATCGCGCTTGCTTCTGTCTCGGGGCATGGAACGAACATTATTCAAGGATTAGCAATCTCTATGAAGGCTACCGCTTGGCCTGTGGTCGTTATTACTCTTGGAATTCTTTTTTCATTTAATTTTGCCGAGCTCTACGGAATCGCAGTGGCAGCTATGGCCATGCTATCGATGGCAGGAATAATTATTGCAATTGATTCATACGGACCAATAACTGACAACGCTGGAGGAATTGCAGAAATGTCTGGAATGGCTCCAGAAGTACGTACTATTACTGATGCACTCGATGCGGTTGGAAATACTACTAAGGCAGTCACAAAAGGATACGCTATCGGTTCGGCAGGACTTGCAGCACTCGTTTTGTTTTCTTCTTACACTCAGGAATTTGCGAATGCTGGAGTAAACCTCAACTTTACGTTGGAGGATCCGAAACTTATCGTCGGGCTTTTCTTAGGAGGACTTCTCCCGTACTACTTTGGAGCACTTTGTATGGAGGCAGTTGGTAAAACCGCAGGCAAAGTCGTTGAAGAAGTACGAAGACAATTTAGAGAAATAAAAGGAATAATGGACGGAAGTGGAAAACCAGAATATGGAAAGTGTGTAGATATCGTTACTACTAGCGCAATCAAGCAAATGATCGTGCCTGCACTTATCCCAGTAGTGGCTCCAATTTTGATCGGCTTCTTGTTAGGACCAGTTGCTCTCGGTGGAATGCTTGTTGGCTCTATCGTAACCGGGCTCTTCGTCGCTATTTCAATGACCTCAGGTGGAGGCGCATGGGACAATGCGAAGAAACATATCGAAGAAGGAAATCATGGAGGCAAGGGGGGAGATGCACACAAAGCAGCTATCACTGGAGATACAGTAGGCGACCCTTATAAGGATACAGCTGGTCCTGCCATCAATCCCATGATCAAAATATTGAATATTGTGGCCCTTTTGTTGGTAGCTTTCTTGATTTAATAACGATTCAAAACAGCTCTAAGCCTAATCCATATCTGTGCTATAATACCTTTAGGCCCATTCCAGGGGCCTAAAGGTATTATTAGTTAATAAATTAACTCAATTATGAAAAAATATATAGGAATTATAATATTAGCAGGTTTAGTGTTTTCTGTTTCTTTGGGTGCTATGGCACGTGCCGAAGGTAGTACTTCAAGTACTTCTCCTTCCCAAATAAAAGATTCTATGAAGGCAAAGCGTGAAGCTTTCAAGAGTTCAATGGAAGCAAAAAAGGAAGCTTTTAAGTTAGAAATTGAAGCCTTTAAGGATAAGTTAAAGGCGGACAGAGAAGCTTTTAAGAATTCTCTTGATGTAGAAAAAGATGCGTTCAAGAAAGCTAGCGAAGACAGAAAGGCTAAGTTCTGCTCTGCTGCAAATAACATGCTGACAAAGAAATTCGAAGGTGCAATTTCAGCACTTGAGCGTTTACAAACAAGGACAGGTAATATTATCGCTGAGTTGCATGCAGAAGGTAAGGATACAACTCTTGCGACAGAATCATTAAACTTATCGAAACAGAAGTTGGCTGAAGCAAAAGCAAAACTCGTCACATTAAAGACACTTATTCCAGCAAACTGCACAACTCTTTCCGGAGAAGGATTCAAAAATATAAAACTTGGCGCAAGAGAGGGAAAGGATTTATTAAAAGAATCCCGAGAATCTCTACATCAGGTAATAAAGGAAATAAAGACTCTTCGTGGAGAAGACCAGGGTGGTAGCGATGAAAGTGATAAAGATTAAAGTAAAAGACGAAAATAATCAAGAAAATTAATAAATTAAACCAAGTCGAAGGCTTAAATTAAAAAATTAATTAAAATAAAATGCCTCCTGAACAAAAATCAAACGGTGCGTTAATAGGTTCAATTGTTGTTATAGTTATCTTAATAATTGGCGGAATTTATTTCTGGAAGCACAGTGTGGAAAATAAAGAAGCTCCAGAGCCACAAGTGCAAAATTCGGCCGCTAGCTTGGATGCTGAATTAAACAATGTTAACCTCGATAGCCTTGATAGTGGAATCTAGGTAGTTCCATTTCAAAAATCCTATCCAAAAAATGGATAGGATTTTTGTTTTTGACAAAAAACACTAATAAATATAAACTGAAAAATATGATTATAAATGTAAAAGAATTATTAAAGGGTGAAGTAGAAATTGAGGGAGAGCTACCAGAAGACATTTTTGAGTCTTACTTCAATAAAGCTCTGCAGAAAATAGGGAAGCATGTTGAAATTGATGGATTTCGTAAGGGTAAAGTTCCAGAAAATATTTTGCTTTCAAAAATTCCAGAAATAAATATTCTAGAAGAAATGGCTGAGCTCGCGCTCTCAGTTTATTATCCCAAAATTATCGATGGAGAATTTGGAAACGAAAAAATTGATGCAATAGGAAGACCAGAAATATCCATAACAAAATTAGCAAGGAAAAATCCTCTTGGGTTTAAAATAAAAACAGCAGTCTTACCAAAAATCAAACTCCCGGATTATAAAAATATAGGAAAAACAATTTCGACTAAAAATAAAATCTCAGATAGAGAACTGGAAGTTACAGATAAAGAATTAGAAGATACGATAATGGATATCCGTAAGTCACGCGCTCCTAAGAAACATGTAGCTGAAGCAGCGAAAGAGACTGAGTCCAAGGAAGCTGAGGCGCCCAAAGAAGAATTGCCAGAATTTAATGATGAATTCGTGCAAGCTCTTGGGCCATTTACAAATATTGCGGATTTTAAATCTAAATTAAAAGATAACATTCGGCTGGAAAAGGTGAACAAACAGAAGGAAAAAACGAGAATAGAAATAATAGAAAAAATCATTGCAGAAAGCGCGCTAGAAGTCCCAGAAATTTTGATTGAAATTGAAATTGATAAAATCCTCTATCGAATGGAATCTGATATTACGGCCATGGGACTCAAGTTTGATGATTATTTAAAGCAGCTAAATAAAACAAAAGAAGACGTGAGAAAAGAATTTAGAGCTGAAGCAGAAAAGAAAGCCAAGCTTGGACTTATTTTGAACGAAATATCAAGAATTGAAAAAATTGTTCCAGATGAAGAAGACATTGAGAAAGAAGTTAATCACATATTAGAACACTACAAAGATGCAGATCCTGAGCGTGCGAAAATTCACGCAGAAAACGTTCTAACTAACGAGAAAATATTTAATTTTCTTGAAAACCAAGCTTAGGAATTAAAGACTGAATCGATTTGAAAAACGAGCGAAAATAATATATAATATCAAAATGTTAATACCAACAGTAATCGAAAAATCACAATTTGGAGAAAGAGCCTATGACATATATTCAAGGCTTTTGCGAGAGAGAATTATCTTCCTTGCCGGCCCAATTGACGACCACACAGCAAACATTGTTATCGCGCAATTACTTTTCTTAGAGTCTGAAGACGCAAAAAAGGACATTGCTCTATACGTTAATTCTCCTGGAGGCTCTGTCACTTCAACAATGGCAATAGTAGACACAATGAATCATGTTCGTCCCGATGTTTCTACTTTTTGCGTGGGGTTGGCGGCTTCAGGCGCTGCAATAATTCTTTCTTCGGGCAAAAAAGGCAAGCGCTACATTCTTCCAAACGCAGAAGTTATGATCCACCAGCCCCTAGGCGGCGTAGAGGGCCAGGCATCAGACATAGCGATCACCGCGAAACACATATTGAAGACGAGAGATAACCTAAACAAACTTTTAGCAAAACATACTGGCAAATCTCTGTCGCAAGTTGAAAAGGATGTAGAGCGAGACTTCTTCATGGATGCAGACGAAGCAAAAAAGTACGGAATTATCGACGAAATAGTTACCAAGTCCAAAACTCCAACATCGAAAAATAGCTAATGTTAAGTTTTTAAGAAAATGTCCTTAATTGGACATTTTTTACTATGTTTGTTATACTGAAAAAGTTGAATTTTAAAAATTTTTACACTTGATTTGTAGGAATATCCACAATATGTACTGTTTTAAGCTAAATCATAAAAAGTTTGAAAGGATTGAAATAAAACCGCAAATATAGTGGCTTGTTCTTATAAGTCGACACAAGACTTATGAGCTTAACAATAATAATTCTTCTCGGGGCCGGTACGCTCCTTTTCGGCGTTGGAATCGGGTACTATCTGCGCCTGATCATAGCCCTCGGGAAAAGACGTTCTATTGAAATCGATATCAAGCAGATGATGGTCGCTGCCAAGGAAGAAGCTCAGCGAATAACAGACGAAGCAAAGAGGGCATCCGAGAGCAAACTTAGAGAAGTAAGAGACGAAGAGAAAAAGAGAGAGCAGGAGTTTAAAGATACAGAGAAAAGACTTATCAAGAAAGATGAGTTTCTAGATGCGCGCCAGCTCGAGGTAGACAAAGAAGTCGATAACATCAAACTAAAGGTAGAAGAAATAAAGAAGATCCAAGAAAAAGTATTAAAGATAGAAGACGAGAAAAGGATAGAACTTGAAAGAGTTGCAAAATTATCTGAAGGAGAGGCGAAAGAAGAACTTCTCAGGGATATAGAGAAGAAATACGAGGAAGATATTTTGATACGCATTCAGAAGCTTGAAAACAGTAACGAGGAGAAGCTCGATCGTCGCGCGAAGGACATATTGGCCACAAGCATACAACGTCTTGCCTCAAGTACGGCCTCTGAGCTAATGACGACCGTGGTTTCTATTCCAAACAATGAAATCAAGGGTAAAATAATTGGAAAAGAAGGAAGAAATATCCGAGCATTCGAAAGAGCATCCGGAGTAGAGCTCATTGTGGACGACACTCCTGGGTCTATTGTTATTTCATCTTTTGATCCAATACGAAGGCAAGTTGCAAGACTTGCTCTAGAAAACTTGATACTCGACGGCCGCATTCAGCCAGCGAAAATTGAGGAATTGGTAGATAAAGCAAAAGAAGAAATAAATAAAATAATTAAAGAAAAAGGAGAACAGGCAGTATACGAATGCGGAATCTTCAATTTCGATCCGAGAATCATCGCTATCATCGGACGCCTCTACTTCCGAACAAGTTACGGACAGAATGTTCTTCAACACTCAATTGAAATGGCCCATATAGCCGGTATGATCGCAGAAGAGCTCGGAGCTGACGTTGCTATAGCCAAAGCAGGCGCACTTGTTCATGACATTGGTAAGGCGCTCGACCACGAAGTGCAGGGTACCCATATTGAAATCGGTATAAGAATACTTCAGAAGTTTGGAGCTGACGAACGCATAATTACTGCGATGAAGAGCCACCATGAAGACTACCCATATGAAACTATCGAATCAATTATTGTTCAGACTGCCGACTCTATATCCGGTGGACGACCTGGAGCAAGACGCGACTCAGTTGA
>JBDSTB010000054.1:0-8057 GCA_039928455.1 Minisyncoccota bacterium
CTTCTGGCAGGAATATAACCCGCAATGAGAGTAACCAGTAGAAGTAACCCAAATCTAAACATTGTAACTCCGACTGGAGCCACAAGGATTCCGTCAGAAAATGGAAAATTAAGAGGATGCGCTAAAAAAAGTGGAACAAGCAATCCATAGACGATCGCAAGTCCAATACCGCCACCAACAGATGCGTAAAAAATGGACTGAATTACATAAGAAAATTCAATCGATTTTTCGGATATTCCTATTCCTTTCATTATTCCAATATATTTTCTTCTTGTAACTGCATTAATAAAAATAACTATGAAGATTGTGATAGATGCTACAACTATTCCAATTGAGCCAATAACATTTCCCATGAGGGCGAATGCAATACGGATTTGATTTAAAAATTCTGGTATTGCTTCTGTGGCTGTCTGGATTTTTCCATCCGTTATAAAGCCCGCTCTTACTAAATTTTGTTTTATGTCTTCTTGTGTGAAGACTCCAGTTGGCTGTATTCGGACTGCAACTTCATTTGCATTCAAATCAGGTCTATCAACTAAACGTAGAAAGTCCTCCTTGGTAATAAATGCTCGCAATGATACTTGATCCACTTTTGAATTTATTATTCCTTTTACAATGAAAGTTTTGGTTTTATCCCCCACTGTTACCTTCACTTCGTCGCCTGGATAAGTTCCCTCGAGAGAAGCAAAGACATCTCCAAAAGCCTCAGAATACCTATGAAGTAAGTTTTTCCCGATTAATATGTAACCGCTTTCTTCTTTTCGAAGAGGTTTTCCTTCCTCTATATATTTCGACAATCCCGACAATGCTTCCTCGTCGTCAATATTTATTCCGACGACTTGAGCTCCCGCAACATCCCGGAGATCGCTGAAATCTGTCCTCGTCTTGTAGTTGGCTTCAATTTCTCCCCCCTTTACATATCTTACGCTTATATTCGAAATCCCTTCCATTTTTGCTAGTGTACTTACTATTTCATTTGTATGCTCGATATTGTTTTTTCCAGAAAGGGTGCTGACTATCACATCTCCCGTATATTGCTGCTTGTTTGCAAGGCTTCCTCCTTCTATAAGACCAACTAAAATTCCTGACACAACAACAAGGTTCAGAAAAGTAAGCATCATAATAAATATGATCAGAAAAGTTGTAGATTTATTAGAACCTCTTATTTGCTTAGTTGCTAGAAACCAGCCTACTCTTATAACATTCAAAATGCTCTTGATTTTTTCTTTTACAGACTTTTTAACTATCATCTTATTTAGCAGGACTTGATACTAGATTCTCTCCAACACTTAGTCCTGAAATTATTTCCACCATACTGTCGGTGCCAAGAAGCCCTATTTCAACTATTCTTTTTTCTATTTTTCCACTTGCAGTTAAAACCTCCACACTGCTGGTTTCTCCATTTTTCTCAATTAAATAAGAAGGTATAGCAACAACATCTTTCTTTGTAGCAAGAACTATTGTTCCCTTTGCATTCATTCCTGTTTTTACTCGAGGATCAGCTGGTAATTCTACAAATGCTTCGTAAACTGGAACACCATCCACTTTTGTATCTCTCGAATTTATAGTTTTTAAAACTCCTAGAAAAGTCTCTCCCAGAAAAGCATCTATTGATATTGTAATTGGAGACTCGGGAATAAGCTTTGAAACATCTAACTCGGATACCTGAAGCACCACCTGAAGTTTATTTTCTCCTAAAACAGTTATCACTTGTTCTCCAGTGGACGCATTTTCCCCAACTTGTTTTTCGATATTAGTAACTCTCCCGTTAAATGGAGCAGAAATTGTATTTTTTCTAATCTCAGAATAAATTTTCTGTATTTCAGCTTGAGCTATAGAAGAATAATTATTTCCTTCTTTCTCTGAAAGTAATTTTTGATATTTAAGTTCAGCATTTTTGATTGCCACATCGTGTTGGTTTTTCGCCTCGTTGTATGCATTAAAGTTTGAAAGGTATGATGCTCCGGATTTGTTGGGAATTTCTAATATCCAGTTTGTATCTTCATAGGACTTTAGATCGTCGGGAAAGGAAACAAAAAGCCCTCGAGTGCCAAGCATTGTAGGACCATCGTCGTTGATAATTTTTAGCGTGCTCTCTAGACCAAAAGTCCTAAGCCTGCGCTCGTATACTGTTACATTTTCTTTATCAATAGTAATGTCGTATTTACCTTCTGGGCCATTATATATTCCACTCACATCAGGAGGAGTAACGGTATGAGTGTTGTTGCTAGGAACGAGAGCCAAATCTTCTGTAAGCAGATTTCTGTAAGCACTTTCAACTTTTGTATTTTCTTGAATAGTTACCCTATCTACTTCATCTTTTGCTCCAGTCAAATCAATATCTGAGGTCTTAGAATTTATTTGTTTTATTCGAAGTTCAGCGAGCAAATCTCCAATCTCGAGCTGCGCTAAGTTTTGTCCTTGTCTAACTTCTTGATTATTTTTTACAAAAATTCTTGCCAATCTTCCAGATGTAGCAAATCCTAAGTCAGCTTTGTCTGTAGTTTCAATTTTTCCTGATAGTAATACGGACTGCTCAACATCAGATTTTTGAACATTGTAAATAGCCTCATTCTTCTTGTTATCTTTTAAAAACAAGACTGCAAGTAAAACTACGAGAATGATACCGCCAATAATTATTAGCTTTTTTTTATTTTTTAATTTTCCAAATATTTTTTTCATAAGATAATATATAATAACACAAAATTACATTATAGTAAATAGTAAGGTTCCTGAGATTTTTTAGCTCGATTTCTTTAAAATTTTTGTGAGTTGGTCACTAAACTTCTTTATCATTTTGTCGTCAAATAGTGAAAGCACGAAAACTAGCTTATCCAGTTTTTCGAATTCTTTGACTTTTTTTGCTAAAATTTTAGGATCTGAAATAACGTCACTCTTGGTAAGAATTATTATTTCTTCTTTCGTTGATAGTCCATCATCCCCTAGTCCTAAATTTTTGTCATATTTTGTAAGTTCTTTTCGAATTTCTTTGTAGCTCGCCAGCATCTTTTCATTTTCAAAAGACACAAGATGAGCAAGCATCTTGGTGCGCTTGATATGACGAAGAAATTTTACTCCCAGTCCTTTTCCCTCGGATGCACCTTCAATAATTCCCGGAATGTCAGCAATAATGTATCCGTAAAAATCTCCAAGGTTGGGGTCCAACGTCGTGAACGCATAATCCCCAACTTTCGCCTGTGCATTTGTGAGCGCATTTAAAAGCGACGACTTACCCGCATTCGGGAGACCTATGAATCCTATATCTGCAAACAATTCTAATTCAATTTTGAAATTTCCTTTTTCTCCTTCTTGGCCTGGTTTTGATTCTTGAGGAGTTGTGTTTACTGAACTTTTAAAATGCTCGTTTCCGAATCCTCCATATCCGCCCTTTAAGAGCATTATCTTCTCTCCTTCCTTTGTTAGTTGCCAAGTTTCCTCAGTGTCTGTATTTGTAATAATCGATCCGACAGGAAGCTCGAGAGAAAAATCCTCACCGTTTTTACCATGAAGGTTTTTCTTGCCTCCATCTTCTCCACGTCCTGCAGAAAAACTTTTCTTCGCTTTGTACTTTGAAAGTATATGAATATCTCGAACTGCCTGTACGAAGAAATCTCCTCCTCTACCCGCATCACCGCCTGCAGGTCCCCCTTTAGGAACGAATTTTTCTTTTCGCCAGCGAACCACGCCGTCTCCACCGCGTCCCGCTTCTGCGTATATTTTTATTTCATCGATAAATGCCATTTTATTCGGGTTTATTATTTTCTAGCCATGTAAAAACACGCTCAATGCATTTTTTGGGGTCGGGTTCATCTTTAAAAATTCCACCGGCTGCTCGATCGTGCCCCCCACCTAACTCCATTCTTTCAAGTATTTTTCTTACGTTTACGTTCTCGGTTACTGAACGCATGGATATTCCACAAAAAGATAACTTTGGGCGAACAATAAAACCCCATTGATATCCTTCAATTTTTTTTAAGTAGGCAGATATATATGCCTTGCTAGCCTTATTTAATTCATTACCAGTGTAATTATTTTTTTCAATAATTTCTCTTTCGATGTAGGTGTAATGAAAAGGAGGCCAATTTAAAACTTCTTCAAAAGAGCTATTCTTAATAAATTCTTGAACAAGCTCAAACTCTCTTTTTGAAATTGTGCCAAACTCCGCGAGAAAACTTACCATGTTTACATTTCCCTTTTTAATCAATTCATTCGCTACGAGTAAGGTATCCGCCTGAGAAGCCTCAATGTCAGTGAAGTTACCAGTATCGGTAATAATTCCTAGCAAAAAAGTCTTCGCTAAGTCTTCATTAATTATAATCTCATCTTTAAAAATCCTATAGATTAATTCTGCACATGCAGGAATTTCTGGGACTATCATATTTTCTGTATATCCTCCAGCTGCAGACTTATGATGATCAATACAAATTTTACTAGTAATTTTATTAGTAATTTCTGGTTTGTTGGTAAACCTGCTATCATCTGCACAATCGACTACGATAAGAAGATCTGTCTCCGCTAATCCATCTGCCATATCAGGTAACCATTCAATGTTTTTAAAGTCAGAGAGGAAACGAAAAGAAGCATCCTCTTCTCCAGAATAAATAACTCTAATGTTTTTCTCCGAAAATTTATCCTTTAAAATTCTAAAAACTGAAAGACAAGAAGAAATACTATCGCCATCAGGAGAAAAATGAGCTGTAATGGCAATACTTTTAGAATTTTCCGCTAATGTCCAAAATTTATTATTAAATTCTTTTGTAAGAGTATGATAGGTCATCTAAAATTTTAAAATAAGGAGTCTACAACTTCTTTTACTACAGTGCCATCAGCTTTTCCTTTCAGGTCTTTCATCACCGCCGACATCAGCATGCCTTTCTTTGTAGCGTCTGTAATTCCTAGCTCATCTTTCTTTGTCTTAACTATTTTTTCTACTTCACCCCTATCCATCATTTTTGGTAGATAAGTTTCAAGTATCACAAGCTGGGACTCTTCTTCTTTGACCAAGTCTTCTCTCCCACCCTTCGTGTACTGCTCAATAGAATCCTTACGCTGTTTTACCAATCTAGCTATTACTGTAAGCGCTTCCTCATCTCCTAGCATTTCGCTTGGCTTATGGCCCTTCGCAACTAATTCATTGGTAAAGGCTGCGGACATTCCTCTATATGTCTCAAGCTTAACTGCATCTTTAGCCATCATTGCTTCTTTTATATTGTTTTTTATCTGTTCATGTAGCATTTGTGCCCATATAATAACAAAAATATGCTAAAATAGCCAGATGAGCGCACAGAAAAAACTAATATTTTTTGACACAGAAACTACTGGAATCGGTGAAGGAGATTATTTATGTCAAATTGCATACAAAATAAATGATGAGACTTTTATGGGTTTGTATAAGCCTCCCATTCCTATTCCACCCGGGGCTTCTGCTGTGCACCATATAACCAACGAAATGGTAAAAGACAAACCAGCATTTACTGACTCAGCTGATTTTAAAACTATCAAAGAACTTTTTGAAGATAAAAATTCTGTACTTGTAGCACACAATATGTGCTTTGATCTTGGAATGATAAAAAGGGAAGGCATAAAACCCTCGAATACTATCTGCACACTAAGAGTGGCGAGATATATGGACAAGGACGGCAAGCTCGCAAAACACAATCTACAATTTTTACGCTACGCACTTGGTATTGAAATTGATGCAAAGGCACATGACGCACTCGGGGATGTACTCGTAATGGAACAGCTCTTTTATAGGTTGCTCAAAAAAATAATTTCAGAAGAAAATATCAACGAGGAGGAGGCAATAAAGAGAATGATAGAAATTTCTTCACATCCTTCTCTTTTTCGTGTGATTAGCTTTGGAAAACATGCTGGAAAGAAAATATCTGACATTCTAGCTACAGATCGTGCTTACCTTGAATGGCTCCTAGCCCAAAAAGAAACAAGCGACAAAGAAGATGAAGACTGGATTTATACGCTTAAGCATTATTTACAAAAATAAAGAATCTGAATAAAATATGAACAACATTCTTTTTATAATTTTAGGAGTAATTGGTGGAGCTGCTATCGCCTATTTTCTTTTGGCACGTAAAAAGGAAGAGAAAGGCAGTGATACTGGCTTGAACTTAATACTTACTCAGATTAATGAGCTATCAAGAACAGTTGATACTAAAATCGGTGACTCGCAAAAACAAGTAAACGAAAGCCTGAAATTCCATTCGAGTGAGTCCAATAAAATAATTAGAGATGTAACGGAGCGTTTAACTCGCCTTGATGAAACAAACAAGCAGGTCATTTCATTTGCTGACCAACTTCAAAGTCTTGAGAATATTCTAAAAAATCCAAAACAGCGTGGAATACTTGGTGAATATTATTTAGAAACAGTTCTCAAGAATGTCCTTCCCCCTGGGAGTTACCAGATGCAATACCCTTTCCCGGACGGAACTATTGTAGACGCAGTTGTTTTCGTAAAAGATAAAATAATTCCCATTGATTCAAAATTCTCTTTAGAAAATTATAACAAAATGGTTGAGGAACGTGACGTCACAGAGAAAAAGCGACTAGAAACAATTTTCGTGGGCGACCTTAAAAATAGAATTGTTGAAACAGCAAAGTACATACAGCCTACGCAAGGTACCACTGACTTCGCTTTCATGTTTATTCCACATGAAGCAATTTATTATGATTTACTCACAAATAAAGTAGGCTCAAGCGAAGAAAATGCTGAGAACCTTATACAACGCGCAGCTGGAAAATATAAAGTCATAATTACCTCCCCTACTTCTTTCCTCGCATATCTTCAGACAGTACTTCAAGGACTGAAAGCCCTCCAGATAGAAGAATCGGCAAAAGAAATTATTAAAAAAGTTGAAGACTTGGGAAAACACTTAAAATCTTACGATGAGTACCATGCAAAACTTGGAAACGCTCTCGGAACCGTTGTGAACCATTACAACACTTCAAATAAAGAATTAAAAAAGATTGACAAAGATGTCTTGCGTATTGCTGGTTCTTCACCCGAACTCGTATTTCTCGAAGTCGAAAAGCCAAAAATAGAAGACTGAAATAAAGTGAAGCGGCAGCGTCCATAAATAAATATGTGGCGCTGCCGTTGTTTCGATTACTCGCTGAATCACAACTCAGTAAGTGTTCTTTCGACAACTGGCTTCGCCACGATGGCGAAGACTGTCGAAAGAAGCCCAAAACGCCAGTCCTTGGTCACGAACATCGCGACGAAAGTAACCAACACGTAAAGGGCGATCATACCAAGGAAAACCAAGTCTGCTCCCCGTCTAATAACTTCAAGCGTTTTCTGATTCGGCACGACTCCTCCTTGAATAAGGTTTGCCAGAGCGTATATTCGAAAGTATGCAACTAAATTAAAAAATGTCAACTAAAATTTAGACAAAAAACAGGCTCGCGTTGATATGGTGCGAGCCTGAATGCTTTATTCTTGATGTTAGCGTCTCCGCCCAGTGGATAGGCGGATTTTGGAAACTTGTGGTGGTTTCCGGTGGTGGGGGCGGAAATTTTTCCGTGGTGGTTTCTTTCGACAGAGTACATGCCGAATCATGTGGCATATCCCACGGAAAGCGTTAGCCTTACGAGCCACGCGTACCCCCTGATTCTCCTTCATCATAATACGAAGTTGCAGGAGAAGGGATTGGTACGTAACGAGGATTTTCGAGCGCGGAAGGCGGCTTCAAACGAGCGGGAAGCTCGGATCCTCGCGGACGGTAGCCAGAATTGCATTCCTCGCAAATACCATAAACGTGCTTCGTCTCGCGCCGGCAGGCACCACAGTCTTGATGGGTAATCAATTTTTTTGCCTCTCTACTGAGTGTGGGGGTGATGAAGCTTGGTGTACGTTTGCTAATGTTTATAACATAAAAAATATAAAAAAGGAATTTATTTCTAAAATGACTTTTCTGTGATATATTTTGAATTGTATTATGGCCCTATCGTCCCTCGGCCATAGACCGGCCACGGGCGAGGCTAACGGTAAGTAAAATTAAATATCATGGCCCTATCGTCTAACGGTTAGGACACATCCTTCT
>JBDSTB010000055.1:0-13230 GCA_039928455.1 Minisyncoccota bacterium
GTTGTAGTCCAGGGAGTGGAGATGTAACAGTTACTATCTGTGGGTACGCAACCTCCCCAGGGAGTACTGGGATCACCTGGATCTTGAATGTTATCTCCTGGGGTTATGGGGGTGGTGGGGTTTGAGGCGAGGGTGGGAGAAGAAACCGAGAAGAATATAAATAGAACTAGACTAAGGACCGAAAATATATCTGATGTTTTTAACATTATATTTTAAATAAAAATCTTTTTAGTAGATACAAGACAAGAAGTAATAATAGAATCCAAATCAAGAATATTGGCCAGGTAATATGCTGTTCAATGAAGTTGTTAATTGAGGAAATAATATTTTGTATTGAAGTTATTGTATGGTTTATGAAATTGCTTAAAAAACTAGGAACAAAAGAATTCATTCCGTTTCCACCTTGATTTACTCCACTTGCTCCATTGTCTCCTCCAGTTTGCGTTGGGGGGATAGTATCTGGAGACTTGGGAAGTGAAAAGCAGTTGCCGCTTTGTTCGTAGAATCCTTGAGGCGCGGATACTTGGATATCTAGAAGATTTGCACACAAGTCTTCTGCGGCGGGTTTGACACAATCACCCCTCTCATTAACAGTATAATCTTCAGGAATTTCTTTCTGGACTCCATCAATATTTCTACATGAGTCTTCGGAAGGAGATCTGGTTACACAAGCTCCTATGTTATTTATTTCATAACCCTTTGGGAGAGTATTTTGGCTTCCGGGTAAATTAGGACATTCATCAATTATTTTTATACACTGTCCAGCATCATTAACTGTATATCCGGAGGGAATAGTTTCTTGAACTCCATCTAAATTTGAACATATATCTTTTGAAGTTGAAGAAGGAGGGGTAGTTCCACCTGTTCCAGTGCCAGTTGTTCCGCCACTAACGCCACCTCCAGTTTCAGCTCGCCAAGTAGTTTTAACGCAGGTAGAAGAACTTGCACAGTCAAACTTAATCCATCCTCCGTAAGGTCCACCAGTCCACGCCCATCCGAAGAATTCTCCAGTCGAAGGGTCAATGGTCACACTCTGGCCTGTAACAGCGAAATTAACCCATCCAGATACCTGGCTCCATGCTTTTCCTGTAAGTAGTCCCGAATCAGGATCAGCAAACCTTACCCCTGCACCCGCAGGATTCATTGTTATCCAGCCTAGTTCGTTACCCCAAACTCTTCCGCTTATGCCAGTAACGCTATCTATTACGATTGAAGGCTCGACAGAGAGCTCGAAATTAATTATTCCTGGAGTGGGAGTTGTGCACGCTGCATCGTGGCAGACTTTTGCTTGGTTCGTTACGCTCGTATCGATGTAACCGGTCGAAGCACTTACATTTTGAGCAATAAAAAAAATAGAAAAAACTAATCCTAAAATTAAACTTGAGGTAATTTTAATGAGAGATGTTTTTTGCGACATGTTTATATTTGTTTATATATTGTAGCATAAAAAGCGTCTTATAATTGTTAAAAGTAGATGGGGATAAACCAAAATATGAAGAAACAAGATTTTGCAAAGTTTAGAGAAATAAACTAGTATTAAACGTAGTTTGCCGTTGTAGCTCAGTTGGTAGAGCACGCCATTGGTAATGACGAGGTCGACGGTTCAATCCCGTCCAACGGCTCCAATTATTGCCGATGTAGCTCAGTTGGTAGAGCATCGCTTTCGTAAAGCGAGGGTCGACAGTTCAATCCTGTCCATCGGCTCCAAAAGTATGAAAAAACAAGAGGATACAAATGATATAGAGAAAGAGATAGAAAAACTCGAAGAGCACATGAATGCTCCGGACTTTTGGAATGATAAAAATAAAGCGCAGAGTGTAATTAGAGAATTGGGGGAGTTAAAAGAAAAAAAAGAAGGATTAGGTAAATACGACAAGGGTAATGCGATACTCACAATAATTTCTGGCGCGGGGGGAGATGATGCCGAAGATTTCTCTGCGATGCTAATTTCAATGTATGTAAAGTTTGCGAATAAAAAAAATTGGGGGGTTGTCTTTATTCACGAACATAAGAATGAACAAAATGGGTACAGAAATGTTTCGATAGAAATTTCTGGTAAAGGAGCTTACGGAATGCTTAAAAATGAAGGAGGGGTGCATCGTCTGGTTCGAATTTCTCCTTTCAATGCCAAGAAATTGCGCCATACATCTTTTTCGTTAGTAGAAGTTCTTCCGAAATTTTCAAAATTACAGGAGAAAGATATTGTGCTTAGTCCGGAAGATTTAAAGATTGAATTCACGCGTTCGAGTGGCCCCGGGGGACAGAATGTGAACAAAAGAGAAACCGCTGTAAGAATAGTGCATGTTCCAACTGGGATTTCGGTCGTGGCATCAAGCGAGAGATCGCAAGAGAGGAACAGAGAAGCGGCGCTTTCTATCCTTCAAGCTAAAATATTTAAAAAAGCGGATGAAGAAAAAAAGAGCGTGGAAGACGCAATGAAAACTTTAAAGAACACTAATATAGAATGGGGCAATCAAATCCGCTCATACGTGTTACACCCTTATAAAATGGTAAAAGACCACAGAACAGACGTAGAAACGTCAGACACGGAGGGTGTTCTGAATGGAGAATTAGATTTATTTATTGAGCCAGAGAAGAATTTATGATATTATAGATAGGTGATATATTTTAATAATGTTTCGAAAATATACAAAGACGCAGTAGCTCTAGAAGATATAACTCTTACAATCGGAGCAGGGGAATTCGTATCTATCGTAGGCCGTTCTGGAGCAGGTAAAACTACATTAACAAAGATGATTTTAGCAAATGAAAGGCCCACAGACGGGACCGTTTTTTTTGAGTCTACAAATGTTCATAAATTAAAGAACAATGACTTAACAATGTTAAGGCGTCGCATTGGAGTCGTATTTCAAGATTTTAAGCTTCTTTCCAATAAAACCGCTTATGAAAACATAGCCTTTGCCATGGAAGCCGTGGGGAAGAGCGATGAAGAAATAGCGTCTGACGTTCCGCATGTACTTGAGCTTGTGGATTTAAGTCATAGACTTTTACATTTTCCCAATCAAATGTCAGGAGGAGAACAACAGAGGCTAGCTATTGCGCGCGCGATAATAAATCAGCCAGAAATAATTCTTGCAGATGAACCGACTGGAAACCTCGATCCTATAAATGCGCACGAGATCGTACAGATCCTTAAAAAAATAAATGACCTAGGCACGACAGTAATCCTAACAACGCACAACAAGGGAGTAATTGATTCAGTGGGGAAAAGAGTGATCACGCTTGATAATGGAAAAGTTATCAAAGACACAAAGGTACACATAAAAGATACCAAAAAAGAAATAAGCAAAGATTCTGAAGAATAATATTAACAAAGAATAAAATCTGAGGTTTATTATGTTATAGTAAAAATTATGATGACCGGAATAAAAAGAATAATAAAAGCAGGGTATATAAATTTCACCAGAGCAGGCATTATTTCATGGGCGGCAGTACTCATAGTAACTATTACGCTTTCCGTTATTACTTTCATTATTTTACTCCAAGCTGTACTTTACTCTTCTCTGGGAGTCATAAAAGATAAAGTAGATGTAACAATATATTTCAACGTAGGCACGTCTGAAGATAAAATAATGGTTCTCAAGGATAATCTTATGAAATTGCCTGAAGTAAAAGATGTAAGCTATACAAGCTCAGCTGACGCACTAAAGCTATTTCGAGATCGCCACAAGAGTGATTATCCAACAATAGCGGCACTCGATGAAATTGGCACTAATCCGCTAGGCGCATATCTGAATGTTAAAGCAAAAGAAGTTTCCCAGTACGAAAGCATTGCAAATTATTTAAACAGTGATGGAGCGCTCGCGAGTGGATCGACGTCTATAATTGATAAAGTAAATTATCATCAAAATAAATTAGTTATCGACAGACTAAATGGAATAATTTCTGGTGCGCAGAAGCTGGGATTTATTGTTACTCTTCTATTGGTTATTATTTCAATCATAATTACTTTCAATACTATTCGCCTTACCATTTTTATTTCTAAAGATGAAATTGGCGTCATGCGTCTAGTCGGAGCTTCCAAAATGCGGGTCAGAGGACCATTTATGATAGAAGGTGCTATATACGGAATAGTAGCTACTCTCGTAACCCTGCTTCTTTTTCTACCCGCAACGTATTGGTTAGGCAAAAACATGACCAATTTTCTCGGATTAAATGTGTACCAATACTTCCTTGCGAACTTTTGGCAGATTTTTGCAATTGTCTTATTATCAGGTATACTCTTAGGAGTAATTTCAAGTTTTCTAGCGATTAGAAAATATTTAAATAAATAAATATCAAAACTGTTTGTCAAAATGAAGCAGCCAACAAAATACATTTTCATCGTGGGGGGAGTTATTTCCGGAGTTGGAAAAGGTATTACTTCATCATCGCTAGGTCTTATTCTAAAAAATCGAGGGCTCAAAGTCACAGCCATCAAGATTGATCCATATATAAATATTGACGCAGGCACCATGAACCCGACGGAGCATGGAGAAGTTTTCGTGCTTGCAGACGGCGATGAAACTGACCAGGATATGGGTAATTACGAAAGGTTTCTCGAGCTTAATCTGACACGAATAAATTACATGACGACGGGGCGAGTGTATAAGACCGTCATAGAGAGAGAACGCAATTTAGAATATCAAGGCAAATGCGTGCAAGTTGTGCCCCATATACCTTTTGAAGTTATCAAACGCATAAAGGAAGCTGGTAAAAATGCTGCTGCTGATGTAGTAGTAATCGAGATAGGTGGTACTGTCGGCGAATATGAAAATATTTTATTTCTGGAAGCTGCGCGAATGCTCAAGATTGAAAATCCAAAAGATGTTTTTTTTGTGATGGTTTCATACTTGCCTACGCCATCGAAAGTGGGAGAAATGAAAACGAAACCAACACAACACGCAGTACGTGCCTTAAACGCATCGGGGATACAGCCAGACATTCTTCTTGCGCGAGGAGATGTGGAATTAGATGAAAAAAGAAAAGCAAGACTTTCTCTGTTTTGTAATATGGCTTCTGACAGAGTAATTTCGGCGCCAGACGTGGAAAGTATTTACGATATACCGCTTAATTTTGAGAAAGAAAAATTATCAAGCAAGCTATGCGAGATAATGGGTCTAGTTTGCAGAAAGCCAGATACGAAGGCCTGGGATGAATGGAAAAAATTTGCCAAGCATGCCCACAACGGCAAGGAGACAGTAAAGATAGCGATGATAGGAAAATATTTTGAGACTGGAGATTTCATACTTGCAGATTCTTATCTGTCGGTGATTGAGGCGATAAAGTATTCTTGCTATTCGCAGAACAAAAAGCCTATTTTCTCTTGGTTAAACTCGGTAGATTATGATAAATCACCCGCGAAACTAAACGAGCTGAAGAAATATGATGGGATCGTGGTTCCCGGAGGATTCGGAACAAGGGGAGTTGAAGGTAATTTAAAAGTTGCAAAATTTGCGCGAATAAATAAAATTCCTTACTTCGGACTTTGCTACGGAATGCAAATGATGGTAATAGAATTTGCGCGGAACGTACTCAATATTAAAGACGGTAATACAAGGGAAGTAAATTCCAAATCAAAAAACAACGTTATAGATATCATGGAATCTCAAAAGGAAAATATGAAGAATAACTTATACGGGGGATCAATGAGATTGGGCGCTTACAAAGCAGTATTACGCGAAGGAACAATCGCGCGTGAAGCCTATGGTAAAAAAGAAATAACTGAGCGCCACAGGCATCGCTACGAAGTAAATCCGTCTTTCATAGGCGATCTAGAACAAGCAGGACTCGTATTCTCTGGCAGGTCTCCCGATGGGCACCTAATGGAGATAGCTGAGTTGCCGAAGAAGGAGCATCCTTTCTACCTAGGAACCCAGTTTCACCCTGAATTTCTTGCTCATCCGCTTAATCCTCATCCTCTTTTCACAGCTTTTATAAAAGCTTGCATAGTTAAAGGAAAAAAGGTGGCAAAAAAACCAACTAAATAATCTAGTTTTTTTAGTCGCTGCTAATAAGGAATTTAAAGCTCGATATAATTTTTTCTAGCTCTCCTTCGATCTTAGATTTATCAAACGCTTTAATACCTTGGTCCGGCGAGTAGTTGCCGATATTACTTGAATGGATAGTGTATTCTATAACATAACAATCTCCATCAAATATTCCTCTATAACTTGTAGTCTCATAAAGGTTACCAGCCCCAGCGCCACTTGAAACAAATTTACTGAAAGGGTATCCATCAATCACCGCAGTACCCTTACCAATATCGCCGTTTTTAGCTTGCGCAACCGAACAGCTTCTTATTGTAGTTTGATTGTTTGATCTTCCTACGGTAAGGCGGGCATCTCCGAAATTAGTTCCTGCTAGGAATGTCCTTGGAACAAAAACATTAGCCAAGAGACTCCCTTTAACTGTACTATTTACCTTCCAGTCTGTAGTAGGAATTTTATCTCCCTCAGTTGCCGCAAAGAAAGAATTATAATCGAATGATATCGTGTTATTAGAATCAATAAAATGTTCCAGACAGTTAGGGGACTGAATGAATGTTGACTTTGGGTCGTAAGTTACCTGTGATACATCTTCAAAAACTTCTTTACCATTTACCATTTTTATTGCGCTAAATCCTTCTACAAAATTATTACCAACTTTCTTCCATATAACTTGCCGGTCAGAATGCATACCCTCAGAATCGAAAGAATAATTGCCTAGAAGTATGTCGCCTTCATATGTACCCGTGAAAGTACCAGCTGAGCTATCTTTCTGATAATTATTGAATGCCAACATTCCTGATACATTGTTATTTTTTTCCGATTCAATTTTGAGAGTGTATACATCTTTTGACAGCTTTGCCACATAGCAACCCAAAATAGATTGGTCAGAAGGGGGTATTTTATCTGTATTATCTGGTGGATTTACTGTTACTGCGGGAGCTCTATATTGGGTAAAATACCAAAAACTTCCTGCTAATAAAATAACAATAATTATTATAAACCAATTTTTTGCATTTTTACTCATATAATTATTATATTATTAAGTGAATGTTCACCTATAATATTCTTAAAAATCCTAATTTGGGTAGCTGGCCCCTTCTTCGATTTTTCTAATTTCTTCTTCTGTTGGGGGTGTATTTTTCGCGAAAACCGTTAACTCCTTTTGTTTTTTCAGCTCTTCTGCTAGTTTCTCGTTTTCTTTTCTGAGGCTTCGATATCTGAAATGATTACCAATAGATTCAGGCAGCAACATCAATACAGCAATTAATATTCCAGAAGTAATTGCCAACAGTAGGACGTAGGCGAGCGGTCCAGTTAATTCCCAAGAAAAAAATGAAACAGTTATAACTGCAACATTTTGAAATGCGAATATTACAGATACTGCACCCAGTAATATTCCAATAATAAATAATATAATCATAAATGCATAGTTAGTTAGCTAATAATTTAGAGACTTTGCTTCAAGAGAGATGACGTTGGAAAGTAAGCTAAATTTCAGGCTATCTGACCTCCTACTTATCATTATTACACTTAAATTAATAAAAACCAAGTTCATTTTTTCCTTTCCTTTGCTTCTTTTCGCACAGAGGACAATCTTTTAATCATATGATCACCATGCTTGGCGCGAATTATGTCGGCGACTTCCTCGATGTCTGTTTTTTTGAGTACTCCTTTCTGCTTGCCAAATAAATCAAGAGGAATATTTTCTATCTTAGTAAGATTATTCAGAATTACCCCAGTCGATCGGATTCCTTCTCGATTTTTTAAGAGCTTCATAAATCTTGGTTCCATCTCATTCATTATTATTCCTGGATCAGATGTAAAAAGTGGGAGTTTAATTTCATCGAAACGATATTTGAATTCGCTTGTTTTAACAAAAAACGATATTTTGTTACTAACAACCAATATTGATCTTGCACTTTTACAGGCGCTTTCCGTGTTTTCCGCAATCTCTCTCCAAATTACTTTTGGGTCGTTCGAAGCTGGACGGAAAGTTCTAGTGGACTGGATAGATTTCTGATCTCTAGGGTCATGGTCACTTTCTACCTCTAAGATCTGTTCGCCCGAGAGCTCTCTTTTTAAATTTATAAGTGAGGAAGAAAAGTTCTTACTTAAGAATGCATCTTGGAATTTTACAAAATCATAAGCGTTTTTCATTCCCATTTTTTCAAGGCGTGGGAATGTTCGATGCCCAATTCCCCAGATATCATTTATTGGAGTAGATTTTAAGGCGTAAATTTCGTCTTCCTCTGTGCGCAAAATTACCAATCCCCTCGGCTTTTCTAGTTTGGAAGCAAGCTTGGATAGTGCTTTGGTACGAGCGAGTCCGAGTGAATATGTTACTCCAAGTGTAGATTCAATTTCTTTTTTTAATTCTCGCATTAGTTTTTCTTCTCCTCCGAAATATTTTATTTCCGATGGATCAACTAGTGCGAAACACTCATCGATGCTGTATTGCTCAACTGCTACGAAGTATGAGGAAAGGATCTGGCACATTTTCTCGGCTATGTCTTGATAAAGATCGAAATGATGCGTTAGTATGATAACTTCCGGAAAAAGCTTTTTAATTTCAAAAACTGGCATACCACGAGTAACTCCGAGCGCTTTCGCCTCCATACTCATTGCTACTGCAATTCCGCGATCAGCGCCTACAATAACGGGGAGCCCTTTAAGCTCGGGATGAACAGAGAGTTCGCAGGAAACAAAAAAAGAATCTCCATCAGCGTGAAGGTATAAATTGTTGTTGTTTCTTCGACTTATTTCTGCCATTGGCTAAACTAGTTTTTTAAGTTCGCTTTCGTGGTTCTTCATCACAGCTATGCCAGCATCTGTTTTATTCATTCCACCCTTTACTTTTTCTTCTACCTCCTTTGCAATAGTCTTAAAAAGTTCAGGATTCTTCTCTATCATACCCACGAATATTTCAATCTGTGCCTCTGGCACTCCTTGATTTCGAAGCATTTTTTTAATTAAAAAGTTTTGAAACATTGGCTTATTATAGTCTAATTTATTTCTATGTCCACGTAATCGATTTCGGGGAAATTTTGTTTAATATTTTTTTCGATTATATCTATACGGTTTCCAACTAATCTTGGAATTCTATCTGTAGTCTTAAACATTAGCTTAGTAAACTCTTTAAAATCTTTTTTTACAACATTAAATTCTGCTCGCAAATCTCCAGCTTCGTAGATTTCCTCATAGAGAGGGGAGCCGTTCCATTCTACAGTTACAAATATTCTATATTTTCCGACATCGACCGCCGAGGATTTAAATTCCACAATGTGTTCTATACAAGGATCCTTTCCAAGCACTTCTATTATCTCTTCTCTCGTTTCTTCTTTTAGGGGTTTGCCGATTATGTATTGGTGATTTTTTATTATTAAAACAATTGCCAGGAATCCCAAAATTAATCCAACCACAATTCCTCCCACTGCATCATATGTGTTGTTGCCAGTAATCAATGTTGCAGCTTCGGCGAGAAGAGCAATGATGACACCGAGAACAGCCGCCCCGTCTTCGTAAATTATGGCGAGAAGCACAGGATCAGCATCATCGAGCATTTCTCTAGTAAATGTTTTGCCTTTACGCAACTCCGAAGTTGCCATTTTGAGCGTCGTGCCCTCAATTATTAATGCAAAAATTAAAACCAAAACACGAACAAGATTAAAACCATGTAATCCTTGAGTAGGGTCTAGAAGAGTATCAATAGAATGATAAATGCTGATTCCTGCGCCGATAAATAAAATTCCACAAGCAGAAATAAGAGACCAGAAAAATCTCTCAATTCCGTAACCATATCCGTGCTCATCATCGGCGGGTTTTTTCGATCTTTTTAGTCCAATATAGAGCAGGGATTGGTTTAGAGTATCAGCAACACTGTGAATACTTTCAGCAAACATACTTGCTCCTCCCACAGACAAGAAAACCATACTTTTGAGTATAGTTACCAATATATTGCCCAAAAGGGCCGCTACAACCGACTTTTTACCGTATATATGCTTCACCATGGCAGGGTATTATATCATTATAGAGGAACGTTTGTGGGCTATTCGTACTTTACGCTTGGTCCGGAGTTACTGCCCAAGTTCTCGCGAAATCCTCCTCCCATTTTTTAATCATCGGATCATCTTTTGGCATTTTCTCTATATCAGCCGCCATTTCTGGGTGAGCCATTTTGAGATGTGCCATTCCCGCGGCAATCATTTCGTTGTAACTATTTGCTGAAAGGGGAGTAATGCATATCCCGCCCATTTCTTTGCATGTTATTGTTTTCATATGTTTTATTTCTAAATTGTATTAATAATGCTTATACAGTTGACGGAATTGCGTCAATATTATTACCTCTTCTTAATTTGATTGCTCACACTCTACTCTGACACAGCTTACTATCTGCTTTCTGAATTATTTTCTTGAAGAAGAATTTGGTCCACAAGCCTTGGAACCCAAATTTTTTGAGTCGCGAGTAGTGCAATACCCATAATAATTAAAACAAGTAGAACTATTCTAATCGTTCGCATTAATTTTTTATCTATCATTATTATATTTTATCACACTTATTTATAAAATTTCCCCCTAGAGCTTACTTTTTGAAACGTATATATAAATTTGAAATGCCTTTTCGCGGCTAGGCCACGTATTTGATGACGGCCCAAAAATTATTTTTCATATTATTAATTTTCTGGCCAAAGCTGGGAGACTTGGACTCGAACCAAGATAATATCCTCCAGAGGGATATGTCCTACCATTAGACGATCTCCCAGCTTTGGCCACAAATTTATATTTTCAATTTCAACTCTTTTTTACCATTAGCCTCGCCCATAGGCCATGCCCTGGGCTACGGCCGAGGGACGATCTCCCAGCTTTGGCTACAAAATATAGAACCTTCAGTATAAATAGAATAGTATATTAAAGGCCATTAATCAATTAGCATCAAATTCGTATAAATTTTAGGTTTGCATTAATCTTTGCTATACTGTCTTTATCGTGCAGAAAATTACTGTCTCAGAAGTTCACAAAAGAATGGGGGAGCACCCTTTTTTATTTTTCTTTGGAGCTGTTTTTTTGATTATGTTTCTATTTTTAGTTTTTCCTAAGCTTTTTGGAAGTAGCACCTCTTACATTAAGGGTGAAGAGGGAACAAAGCTTGCAAAAGAAGCTACGAAAAAAGCTGAAAATTCGCTCTCTGTTACACCTCTGCCGGAAATTGAGCCAATAGATAAAGCCACATATGACAAAAAGATGATTGAGATAGCAAATAACCCCCCGCCTTCTGTACCAACGACAAAAATTGTTAAGGACCCGAAAACCGGAAAGGAAACAACGATTACAATTCCTGCAAAAGTTCAAGCTCCCAACATCTGGCCGCCCAAGGCGGCCTATCCGATAGCAGGAGCCCTTCTTCCTTTTCATCGTATAATTGCCTACTACGGAAATTTATATTCCAAGAAAATGGGAGTACTCGGTCAGTATCCTGAGGATGAAATGCTAGCGAAACTCGAAGGTGAAGTAAAAAAATGGAATGATGCTGATCCGAAGACTCCAGTAATTCCTGCGCTTCACTATATTGCTGTTGTTGCGCAGGGAAGCGCAGGATCAGACGGTAAATACAGATTTCGAATGCCCGACTCAGAAATTGATAAGGTGATAAAAATGGCAGCAAAGATTAATGCAATTGTTTTCCTCGATATTCAGAACGGATTTTCCATAGTTCAGGCAGAAATACCCATATTTGAAAAATATTTAAAAATGCCCCAAGTTCATCTCGGACTTGATCCAGAATTTTCCATGAAGACTGGAATCCAGCCAGGGAAAATCGTAGGAACCATGGACGCAAGCGATATAAACTTTGCAGCAAATTATTTGGCGAAGATTGTTAAAGAAAACAATTTGCCGCCAAAAATTTTAGTAGTACACCGTTACACACAGAAAATGCTCACAAATTACAAATTGATTAAAACATTATCTGAAGTTCAAATTGTTATAGATATGGATGGATGGGGAGAGCAAGCCAAGAAAATAGGGACATATCAGAACTTTATTTATCCCGAGCCTGTGCAATTTGCAGGATTTAAACTTTTCTACAAAAACGATCTTCTGACAAAAGGAACTTCGCTCATGACCCCCGCAACGCTCTTAAAATTGCGTCCACAGCCAATATACATACAGTATCAGTAGGGCATTTTGCAAACTTAAAAATTGGGGCTATAATAGAAGTATGAAAAAAACATATATAATTTTGGGTATTATAGCTATTATCATTATTGGGGTTGTTTTTGCCATGATGGGGAAAAATGCTGAAGCACCAGTGGTTAATACTGAAAATGCTGATGTTGGAACAAATTTAAACACAAACGAACCCGCACCTCTTCCAGTCCCTACTACTCCTGCTACTGTTCAGACCTATACACCTCCAAAAGTGGATAAACCATCTACGGCGACCGTAAAGGAGTTTACAGTCAAGGGTCAGAATTTCTCTTTCATACCTTCTCTTATTACAGTTAAAAAGGGAGATAGAGTGAAAATAACATTTGAGAACACTTCAGGTTTTCACGATTTCGTAATTGATGAATTTGGAGTCGCAACATCTCAGAGTAAATCCCCAAACACCGAAGTATTAGAATTTACTGCTACAAAGACAGGCAGCTTCGAATACTACTGTTCAGTTGGTTCACACCGATCGATGGGGATGAAAGGAATACTCAAGGTTGAATAATTCTTTTTCAAAACAGATGGAAAATTCTCAAATAAATAAATTTTCTCTTATTGAAAGATTTAGGAGTATTAGGCATGCTCTACGTGGAGTTAAGATTTTCTTCACCACAACTCATAACGCATGGATAGAAATTTCTTTCAGTATCTTTGCAATTCTATTTGGAATATTTTTCCAGATTTCTTCTATTGAGTGGATGCTAATAGTACTTGCAATGGGGCTAGTGTTGGTGGCTGAGGCGTTCAATACTGCTATCGAGATAGATATCAATCTTACTTCACCCGAATATCACCCTTACGCTCGGGATACGAAGGATGTAGCTGCGGGCGCTGTGTTCTTAATGTCTTTAGTTGCTCTTATTGTAGCTCTGATTATTTTCTTACCAAAAATTATTTTATATGCTAAAATATATTTATGAATAATAATGTAAAAATCTTTGTATCAGTACTTGGTTTACTTATCGTGGGAGTAGTTGCGACTGCCATAATACGCACCAAAGGAGCAAATGGACCTATTCCTCCGGGTAAATAT
>JBDSTB010000056.1:0-6212 GCA_039928455.1 Minisyncoccota bacterium
CATCATCATTATTTTTATAAATTCAATTCCCCGCATAGCGAGAAACTTAGTTAATTAATAAAGGACCTTTGTTAATGTGCAAATTATAGCACAAGGCAAAAAAAGTGCTATACTAAGTAAATTGTAAATTAATCAATAATAAATAGAAAAATATGGAAGAAAACCAAGAAGAAACTCAAGCAGAAAATCAATTAGAAAACACAGATCATTTAGAAGTAAAAGTAGAGAAAGTAAGCGATTCGAAAATTATCGCAGGTGCAATAGTTTTAGCTGGAGTTCTTATAGCCGGAGCAATTTTGCTGAAGGGAAATACAACTACCCCGCCGATCAACAATGGCTCAACGGTAAAAAATGACACTGATCTTGCGGAAGTAAAGGTAACACCAATCTCGGAGAATGACCACATACTTGGAAATAAAAATGCAAAAATTGTTATTATTGAGTACTCAGATCTGGAATGCCCGTTTTGTAAGGTATTCCACAATACTATGCATAGAGTGGTAAATGATAGTAAAGGAAATATAGTTTGGGTATATCGTCATTATCCAATTATTGGACTCCATCCAAAAGCATTTCACGAAGCTGAAGCAACTGAATGTGCATGGGAGCAGGGCGGAAACGATGCATTCTGGAAATATACTGACAGGCTTTTTGAAATTACTCCTTCTAATAACGGCCTTGATGCAACTGATCTTCCTAAAATTGCGCAGTACATTGGACTCAATGTAGCCTCCTTTAATACTTGCCTAGATGGTGGAAAGTTCAAAAATAAAGTACAGGCTTCGATAGATGATGGAGTTTCCGCTGGAATGAACCAGCCAGGAGTAGGAACTCCTCACTCATTTATATTAGTGAACGGAAAAGTCGTTGATAGAATTCCTGGAGCTCAGCCATACGAAGCCGTGATGCAAATGCTAAGCGCTATAAAATAGATAGGCGAAGTATAACTAGGTACAATATTTTGATGTCGCTCGAACATAATATAAATAAATTTATATATGCTCCTCACTAATCAAAATAATTCTTAAGCCTTGAAATCTTGTCGTGCTGGCGAAGTTTTTCGTGTACTTTTGCCTCAATCTGCCTGATACGTTCACGAGTAACGCCGAACTCTTCTCCTACCCGCTCAAGTGTATGCTGAATTCCGTCTAATAGTCCATATCTCATTTCAAGTATCTTTCTCTCTTTTGGCGAAAGTTCATCAAGAACTTCTCTGATTTGGTCGGACAATATTCTGCGAGAAGATTCTTGGTCTGGTCGCAAAATTTTATCATCTGGAATAAAGTTCTCAAGTGTCGACTTGTCATCATCGTCCCCCACCGGCTGCTCTAGCGATATAGTTTCTTGAGAAATATTTTCTATAACGTGGATTTTTTCTACTGGAATTCCCATTTCGGTCGCTATTTCTTCTGCAAGGGGCTCACGTCCCAGGTCTTGACTTAGTCTTCTGTGAGTCTGTTTATATTTTGATATAGTTTCCACCATATGGACTGGAATACGTATTGTTCTTGATTGGTCGGCGAGTGCTCGAGTAATAGACTGACGAATCCACCATGTTGCATAAGTAGAAAATTTATATCCCTTTGTCCAGTCGAATTTCTCCACTGCCTTAAACAGTCCAAGATTTCCTTCTTGAATCAAGTCCAGTAGCGTAAGGTTGGCTGATCTTCCTACATATTTTTTCGCAATCGAAACAACAAGACGAAGGTTCGCTCTTGCTAGCAAATTTTTTGCTTCTAGGTCGCCTTTCTCAATTCTTTTTGCAAGATCCTTTTCATCGCTTGCGTGAATCAGAGGATACTGTCCAATTTCTTTCAGATACATCTGGATAGAATCGTGCATACTAGATTTATTCAAATCCTTATCTGAAAGATCGTTATCTAAGTTTAGTAGATTGCCACCTTCTAGCACATCAATACCAGCGACTGCAAGCTGTTCATAAAGATCGTCTAGAAATAAAACATTATTCTCTATGTCAGGGAAAGTTTTTAAAATTTCATCGTAAGTAATGAATCCTCGCTTTCGTCCTTTTTCTATAAGAATATTCGAGTTCTTCACCAAGTCTTGAGCTTTTTTGCTAATTGGGGTAGCCTTTTTTAACTTTTTATTTGCTTTCTTCTTAGTAACTTTCTTTGAAGTTTTTTTAGCCTTTTTGCCTACTTTCTTTACTGCTTTTATTTTTCTAGCAGGATTAGTCTTCTTATTTATTTTTTTGTTTCTTTTCTTTTTTTTCATGTTGTTATTTTTTTAAATTAAGGCGACTATTTTTAATATTTTGAATCTGATCATTTAAAGTTTGAACCTCTTTTAAAATCTGAGCTGACTTCTCTCTATCTTTTTTCTCTTCTGAGAGATTTAATTCCTTCATTTTTTTACTTAGTTCTTCCCTTAAATATTCTTCTTTTAAATTTAGTAACAATTCCTCCGTATCTTTTTTTAAATCTCCATCTGTTACATAAAATACTTCAGCCTCAAAAATAAGATCCTCTTTTTCTTTTTCCCCTTTTTCTAAAACTTCTTCTGGGCTAATATTTAATACATCTCCAATTTCTTTTAATGTTGCTTCGCTATCAATTGTAACCTCCGCATTATTGCTCAATGTCTTCTGCCATAAAATAATTCCGAGCAACTTGCGGAGAATATAATCTTTTCTGTAAACTTGGGAAATTGTGTCTCCAGCAACTTCAATTTCTTTCTTTTCGTATTTAAGTTCTTGCTCGATTTTCTTCAAATCATCTTTCAGTGCACTTTCAGGTATGGACGTTTTGTCGCTTATCATCTTTATGAAATGAGCCTTATCAATTGAGCTATCAAGTGCATCCACGAAAGGTAAAACTAACTCCTTTACTCCTTTGCCAACCTTTCGTTCGTCGTTTCCGAAATCCTTTAATATCTTCTCTAGGATAAATCCTATGATGTGTTTTGAATCCCGAATTGCCTTTTTCCAGGCTTCTATTCCTTTACCATCTTCCTCTTTTGAGATTAAATCTGCGGGGTCTACTCCTTCAGGAAGGTCGGCCACCTTAACATCCATTCCGAGCGCAAGAGCGATTCTTCCTGCCCGATTTGAGGCTTTTAGACCAGCTTTATCTCCATCAAAAGCGAGCACTATGTTAGGAGAAAGCCTTCTGATCAATCCAAGCGCTGATACTGCATTCTCTTTTGAAACGGTGGCGTCTGAGAGTGCTGTGCCAGATGTCGCAATTGTATTCCTGAAGCCCGCCTGATGAGACAAGACTAGGTCCATCTGCCCTTCAACGAGAATCGAAAAGTTATTCTTTCGGATTGATTCCTTTGCCTTATCGAGTCCGTATAAAACAGCTGACTTACTAAAAATGGGAGTATCAGGGCTATTTAAATATTTTGCTGACTTTTCGTCGTCCACAAAAATTCTTCCAGAAAAAGCAATCACTCTTCCACTCGAATCACTAATTGGAAACATAACTCTTCCTCGAAATCTATCATAGGGCCTTCTTGCTTCTCCTTTATCTTGGTCAGCCCTTTTCACAAGGCCTGCTTTTTCCATTTCTATATCTGTGAATCCTTTCTTTGACAAATAAGAATGTAGTTCTCTCCAATCTGCCATTGCATAACCGATAGAAAAATCCGTTATACTTTTCTCTGTTAGTCCGCGAGACTTTAAATATTCTGAAACAACTTTATTCTCGGCTAAATTCTGAGAAAAATATTTAGCAGATTCCTCCATCGCCTTATACAATCTTTCTTTCTCTCCAGAGGCAAGATCTCCTTCTCCTTTGTAGGCGTCTAATGTTATGCCGGCACGTTCCGCTAACAATTTCAGAGCACCTTTAAAATCAAGTCCCTCGAATTCTTCTACAAAAGTAAAAATATCTCCACTTGCCCCACAGCCAAAACAATAGTAAGAAGAGCGCAATGGCGAAATGAAAAAAGAAGCTGTCTTTTCATTGTGAAAAGGACATTTAGCTTTATAGTTTGAGCCAGCCTGATCTACTTTTATATAGGAAGAGACAATATCTACGATTGAAAGCCTTTCCTTTATTTGTTGAACTGGAGAGTTCATCAAGGATTACTTAAATTATTTTTGAGTAACAGAATTAGATTTGTGTTTGAAACCAGTACCAGCTGGGATTAATCTTCCGATTATAACATTCTCTTTTAACCCTCTCAAGGAATCCACCCCTCCCTTAATAGCGTTTTCTATAAGAACGCGGTTTGTATTTTGGAACGATGCAGCGGAAAGCCAGCTCTTTGTTCGAAGTGATACTTCTGTAATACCAAGTACGACTGTTTCAGCTTTCGCTTCTTTCCCCTCGATTTTTACCATACGGAAATTTTCTTCTATGAATGTTGTGTTTTCAACTATATCTCCAATTGAGAAGTTAGTTTCACCAGCATCCTTAATCCTTCGACGAGAGAACATTTGCCGAATAATTATTTCTGTGTGCTTTCTGGAAATCGAAGCGCTCTGAAGTTCGTATACTTTATTTATTTCACGAATAATGTATTCTTCTACCATTTCCTTGCCTCCGAATTTGAAAATCTCTGCGATATCGGCTGACCCATCTGTTAGAAGCTCTCCTTTTTTAATTTTGTCTCCTGCCTTTACTAATGGAACACGTCTAAATGCAACAGTATATTCCATTTCATTTGCTTTTCCATCAACTTTAGAATCAGAAAGTACTTTAATTATTTTTTCCTTTCCGTCTTTTGCCTTTATTTCAAGTACTTCTCCATCTGTCTCAGAAATAACAGCTGGATTTTTGGGAATTCTTCTTTCGAAAATTTCTTCAACACGAGGAAGACCTGTGGTTATGTCTGTTCCCGCAACTCCTCCAGCGTGGAATGTTCTAAGTGTAAGCTGGGTTCCCGGTTCACCAATTGCCTGAGCTGCAATAATTCCTACTGCTTCTCCCAATTCAACAAGATTGTTTCTTCCAAGGTCAAGTCCGTAACACATAACGCATAGTCCGTGAACTGTTTTACATGTAAGTGGTGAACGAACGAAAACTTCTTCAAATCCAGCTCCTTCAATATTATAAGCTTCCTCTTTCGTTACTAAGAATCCTTTCTTGTACACTACTTTTCCTTCGGAGTCTTTTAAGTCGCCAGCAAGCACGCGTCCGCGAATATTCTTAGATAGGGGAATTTCTATTCCAGAAATATTTTCTTTTATAACAATCTTCCCTTCTTTGGTTCCGCAGTCATCTTCTGTGATAACAACATCCTGAGCCACGTCCACAAGCCTTCGTGTTAGGTATCCTGCCTTTGCAGTGTTAAGAGCGGTGTCAGATGCTCCCTTACGAGCACCGTGCGTAATGACGAAATATTCAATAGGTGAAAGACCTTCCTTGTAAGAAGGAATGATTGGAAATTCCAATGTCTTTCCTTGGTTGTTCTGAATAAGCCCTATCATTCCGGTCATCTGTGTCAATGAGCTCATGCTACCTCTTGCACCAGAAGTAAATAGATCGTAAGTAGAACCGTTTTTTTCGAGAGTTTTGGGTAAAGTTTTCTCCATCTCTTTTTTCACTCGGCTCCAAATTTCAATAACCTTCTGATACTTTTCTTCTTCAGACAAAAGACCCTCTTTCCATTGTGAGATTATGCCTTCTTCTTGCTTTTTACCTGCATCAATAATCATAGGTTTTTCGGGAGATACAGACACATTATCCAATCCCCAAGTTGTACCAGATACTGTTGCATATTTAAACCCAAAAGCCTTTATCTTGTCGAGAATTGGAGGTGTTGCTTCTACTCCAGAATGAATAATAAGCTCGTCTAAGAGTCTGGACAATCTCTTTTGAGTCATCTCATCACCAGTATAAGTAAAATCATTAGGAAGAATACTGTTGAAAAGAAGTTTTCCAACTGAAGTTTCAAATATACCTCCATCAAATTTTCTGTACTTGTGTGTGTCGGTACTTAGAACTTTTATTTTTGCACGAAGCGATATTAGTCCATACTCATAGGCAAGAATTGCAGTGTTAGGATTAGAAAAATATTTTCCTTCTCCTGGTTCACCATCAACTGATTTAGTCATCCAGAACGATCCTAAAATTATGTCCATGTGTGGGTGCACAATTGGATCACCATTTTGTGGTTTTAGTAAGTTTTTGTTTGCCGCCATCAATTCCTTAGCTTCATTCTGCGCTTCATCTAAAAGTGGAACATAAACCGCCATCTGGTCTCCATCGAAGTCAGCATTGAAAGCCTGACAAACAAGAGGGTGC
>JBDSTB010000057.1:0-1634 GCA_039928455.1 Minisyncoccota bacterium
CCAAGAATTCTCATAAATTATTGTTTTTGTTTATGCTTTGGGTTAGAACAAATTATCCTTAAATGCCTAGCGCGTCTCACCATTTTACAGTTATCACAAATTTTTTTAACGGATGATTTGATTTTCATAGCTATTTTTACTAAATACTCAAAAAAACAAAAAACAAGGAAAATCCCTTATTTTTCAGTACTTTTATTGTTTTACAAACCAGTGTTTATATAATACACTATTCTTTTTAAAATTACAACTATTACAATCTTTTTACTATTCTTCCCTTTCCGCCATAGGGATCAAGCACAATTTCAACTGAATCCCCTATCAAAACCTTGATTCTATGCATTCTCATTTTTCCAGACAGATACGCGAGAATTTCTTTTTTTTCTTCTCCGTTATCTTCATTTTTTTCTTCAATTTGCACTCGAAACAATGTAGAGGGTAAAGCTTCGGTAACGACACCTCGCGCAGATAATATTTTGTCGTTTTTGGGGTCACTCATGTATGTCCCATTACTATAATAAAATATACCCTCAATGTCAACTCTTTCTGCCAGTTTGGCACAATTTACTTTGAAGTTTTTATATTTATGTGAATATCCTTAGACTTCTCGGGAATGGACATTTTCCAGAATGGACTAACGACAAGTGTCGCAGAATCAATGTTGGGATATTTTAATAAAATTTGGTTAAATTCATTTTTAGATTTCCCTAAAAGTTCACTTGCGAGCTTTTCTTTATCCACGTCCCATATAATTTTCACAGGGCCCGCTAAATTAAAATTGATATTGGTTACATCTGCAAACGAAACATTATCTTTGTTAGAAAGTGTGAAGTTTAAATTCTCCAAATTTTGTATTGTAACGGGTGAGCCATCATATTTAGTAATAACGTCTTTCGCAATTTTTTTAATAAGTTTATTTTTATCAAACAATAGACCATAAAGAGTTCCTGTAAGCTTTACCGGAACCTTGCTACCGTTCTCAAAAGAGAATTGTACGTTATTGTCATCTGTATTTAGGAAAACTGCATCTTTAAAAAGAATAAATCCATCGGGAGTCTGATCGGTCGCCTGCTTAAGTAATTTTGCCTCAAGGTTTTTCTTAAGTTCCGTTATTACTTTTATCTTTTCCTCATCTGTAATTGCTGGGAATTTACCACTTAGGCCGCCTGTTATAGCCCCTTTCGATCTCACAGTAAATTTGGCATATTTGGGAGTTCCTTTGAAGCCCACAATCGTGAAGTCTAAGGGCGGGCTATTGTATTCAGGTCCAGGCTGATCGGCGTAAACTTGAACTTCCACATTACCCGGCGTGCCATCTGCGAGCTTACCCGGTACTGTTGTCTTTGTTAATGTTTTGTAAATTTTCCCATTAGTTCCTTGTAACCGAGTATCTATGCTAAGCGATTGAGAAGCAGAACCATAAGAATTAAAAATTACAACTGTACCCGTGGCTCTTTGTGTTACATCTTTTGTATCTGTTGTCTCTAGTGTTTTAGTTTCTTCCCCTTCGATTTCAACTAAATGAAAGGATAATTCGTCAGCGTTCGAATCCTTGCTCGCAGTTAAATTTTCGCTCAGGACAACATCTTTTGTCTTTGGTTCAATTGTAATAATTGCTTTTGAAAATAGATATGAGA
>JBDSTB010000058.1:0-8347 GCA_039928455.1 Minisyncoccota bacterium
CTAAAATAAATTGATGATTCTTTTTTTCGTAATTTTTTCCAAGTTTTGCATTTGTCACAAAATTTAAAGGGGTAGCTCCGATAAAGTACGAAGGATCCTTTCTGCGTTTTTCCAGGCACCAAGCAAGGAGAGCAGTAACAGTTGACTTGCCGAAGCTTCCCGCCACAACAGTGTTATGGGAATTTTCTGCAATTTCACCCAGTGCTTCGGGAAGAGATTGAACTTTTATTCCAGATTTGAAAGCAGCTGCTACTTCGGGGTTGTGTTCGGGAGTAAGCTCAGCATGTTTCCCAATAACAATTAGATCAGTATCCTTCGAAATATTTTTCGCCGAATATTTGGGATAGAATTTTATTTTATTTTTTTTGAGCATGCCATAAACAGGATCATAGAATCCACTATCAGAACCGCTGACCTGAAAGCCAGCTTGTTTTAGCAGAAATGCCAATCCGGACATGCCTTTCCCGCATATTCCTATCAAATGAATTTTTTTTTTGTTTTTATTCTTCATATAATATTTTTTTCATAGAGGGAGATGTCAATAATTCTCCAAAAAGGATATTTTCATCGAGTTTAAATTTTTCTCCCAATATTATATCAGCTGGATAAACTTCTAGAGGATAGAAGCTTCCTGTCGTTAAGTTTGATGTCGGAACCTTCTCAACGTTAAATTTTTTTAAGAAATCTAATTTGGCTAACTTTTCTTGATACTCTGGCAAATATTCTACTTGTCTGAAAGAACCAAAACATTTGAAACCGTTTAAGAAGGTGAGCGCGAGAAAAGTAACCAATAGTCCAGGACAATCAGGATTGTTTTTATGAAAAAGGTTTTCATCGGGGAATATTTCACTCAGCTCTTTTATTTTATTCATTGGGTGATCTGGCTTAGCCTTTATTCCTTCCAAGTAGTTTGCCACTACTTCGTTGATATCAAGATAAACTAAATTTTCTTTTTCTAAAATTTTCTTTTCAATATTACTACACGAAGCGAGCGCCCATTTAGTATATGAATCACCAACTTTTGCAGATGGGAGTAAATTTTTTAATTTATCTGGTAATTTTGCTACAGAGTCCACTAGTTTTTCCGGAATAAAACTACGAAAGACTAAATCATCTTGCATACTGCTGGGAAATAGGTTCACAGCATCCTTCTCTCTGTTTATGCGCCCTGGGCGAGAACTATTCGAAAATGGAATACCTGAAAACATGCCAACTACATAAAAATCTTCTTCAGCTACTCCAAGCGATCCCAGCCAGTTGATGCAGAGCATTCGAGGACTCTCAGTTACTCCCAAATGTGGGGCAGTCTGCAGAATTCTTCTCCTTTGTAAGGAGTCTAAAATTTTTGATTTTTTTGGTTCCATCACCTCTAATCTATCCAATTCTTTTGAAAATGCTGAGCGAAGTTCGGGCTCCATGGGATGCTCTGGTCGATACGAATTGAGCTCACGGGAGTAGGCGAGCGCATTCTTATTCCAGTTTTCCTCAATGCAGCTGGCTAATTTTTGCTTTCCCATACCTTTTAATGTGTTTACCACAGCCAAAACCTCGTTTTTAAGCGTATTTTCCATTAATTCAATATTACCCGCTTTCCCTGACCTTTGCAAACTACTAAAAATGAGACAGAAGCTATCCACAGGGGCATTATTATTCAATTTTTAGGCTATTTTGTCAATCTAGTACCCTTAAAATACACCCATTTAACAACATATTTTCGATTTGACATCTCAGAAATTCATTGCTTAACTATTGACTTTCGACCCCAAAAATGCTAAATTGGATGCGAGTCACTTAGACAAGCAAAAACATTGATTTGGGCTTGATTTATAAGGACTTTACAGACGTAGTATTCACACATTCCTGGTTTGGCGGAGCGGAACCGCTTAAATATGCAACAGAAAAACTTAATACGATTTCTGGAATCCCTAATTCTATTACCAGCGATCACAATGTCAGTGCCTTCAGTGGGAAGCCTTCAAAAAAGCTTTCCAGTGGCAGTACAAGACAGCGTGTCTTCCCAAATCGTATTAACTAAACCGAATATAGAGCAAATTGCTGCTTTAACTTCTAACCAAGTTAAAAAGGCGAAGCTCGCTCTCGAGGAGGAACAGCCTAAAAATGAGGCTGACTCAGAAAGAGAGATAAGGGAAAAAACCCTTAAAGCGCAAGGCAAGGCCATTGATGCTTATTTTAGGGCGCGCGGTATGCCACTAAAGGGAACAGGCAGAAAGATGGCTGAAGAGGCTGAAAAAAATGGTCTAGACTATAGACTCTTGCCAGCAATCGCAGTGGTGGAATCAACCGGTGGAAAACATGCATGCAAGAGGGTAGCTAATAGCTTTTTCGGGTGGGGGTCCTGCAAGATAAGCTTCGAATCCAAAGACAAGGCAATTGAGATAGTTGCTAGAAATCTAGGCGGAAATAATCCTAACACCGCTCATCATTACGATGGAAAAACAACCAAACAAATACTTCAAAAATACAATCCACCCTCAATTGTTCCTAAATATGCCGGGAATGTTATGCGAGTAATGAATTCTATCGGAGACGCAGAAATTATTCTAGAGGCTCCAGTAATAGCAAGAGCAAGTTAATTTTATTATTTTTACCTATTCTTCAATTTTTCTTATACTTAATTTTGTTTTGATACTATTCTAGATAGACCAAAGTCATTTTCTGGTCTTTGGGTTCAAAAAGCGTGATTTGGAAATTGTAATTCTTTCCAAGTTCTAGTTTCTCGCGAAGTTTAGATTCTGAAGCAAATGTAGAATTGTGTACCAATCCCGCAACTCCTTCTTTTATTGATACAAGTGCGCCATGTTTGTTGTATTTGATTACAACTCCCTTGATTATGTCTCCCTTTTTTAATTTTCCTTCAAATTCTTTCCAAGGACTCTCCTTGAGTGCCTTGATAGAAAGAGAAACTTTGCCATCTTTGATTTCTATAACCTTTGCACGTACGCTGTCTCCCACTTTATATAGAGCTCTTGGGTCCTCAACTAGTCCCCAGTCTAATTCTGAGATGTGGACCAAGCCTTCGAGTCCATCTTCGAGCTTAAGAAATACTCCGAAGTCTACGAGTCCTGCTACGATGCAGTCCAAGTCTTCCCCCACATGATATTTACTTAATATTTCCTTTTTCTCTTCAGGGTTGTTATCTTTTTCAGAGAAAATAAGTTTACCTTCTTTAGGAAGCGTAGAAATTATAATAACTGAAATTTGTTGTCCGACTAATTTCTTCAACTCTTTTAATATTTTATCTTTATCAGAGTCGAGCACGCGAGGGTAGTGATCAGCTTTAAGTTGTGAAGCAGGAAGGAATCCAGAGATACCCTGCCAATCCAGAATAAGTCCGCCCTTGTTCGCATCTTTAATTTCCAAAGTTAGAACTGTCTTGTCTTTTATAGCTTTTTCCGCTTCGTTCCAGGTTAATGCCTGTTTTGCTTCTTTGAGCGAGAGCTCTACGTAGCCATCTTCGTTTTCAACATCTACGATTTTCGCCTTAATAACGTCTCCAATACTAATCTTTTTTATGATGTCTTTCGCGTTTATGAATTCGCGTCCATAAATAATACCTGTTCCAAAAGGAGCCAAGTCTACATAAACAGATGATTTCTCAACGCTAATAACTGCTCCCTCAACCAGAGAATCAACCTCAGGTTTTGTCGCACTACGGTCAGCGATCGACTTCAGGACTAAGTTTTCTTCGAAGGTTTCTCCTATCGTGTCTTCTACTATTTTTGTTGGCATTTTGTTTCTATAAATTAAAAATCCGCTATTCATACATGTATGAAGCGGACGTAAGGCTCAGGTTCTTTTTGGCATAAATTCTGACTTTTGCTGGTCATTTTGCCTAAAAGGGTTACCCCAAATCCTGCTTATAATTCTTAAGTTAACATTGTCAGTCTAGCAAAATATATGATAGAATGCAACTAATGATAATTACATATTTCGGCAAGCAGTTTTTCAAGATTACGCAGGGAGAAATGGTCCTTTCGTTTAACCCTGTAAGCAAAGAATCCAATTCAGGAATATCAGGAAAATTCGGAGCGGACATTGCTTTAATTACTACCAACCACCCCGACTATAACGGACTCGAACAACTCTCTCACGGCGAGAGATTTCCTTTTTCTGTTACGGGACCCGGGGACTACGAAGTGAAAGAAATATTTATAAAAGGAATAATGTCAGATGCACTGATTGCTGGTAAAAATTATATTAATACTATATATTCTCTTTCTGTTGATAACATCAAGATTGCTTTCCTTGGGGCGCTTTCAAACGGTGAACTTTCTAAAGAAGCACTTGAAACTATTAATAATCCTGATATTCTATTTATTCCAGTTGGTGGTAAAATGGACAAGACAGAATTACTTGATGCCAAAGCAGCGGCCAAGCTTGCATCTTCACTTGAGCCTAAGTTAATTATTCCAATGGACTATGATGCGAAGAATCTGCAAGCGTTTCTTAAAGAATCAGGAGAAGAAAAAGCGGAAGTTGTAGAAAAACTTACCCTCAAACTTAAAGACTTGGATGGAAAAGAGGGGAGTGTAGTAGTTTTAAAAGAAAATTAAAAGAGAACCACAAGAAAATTGCCATGAAAAAATTAATTCACCATTTAAGACGCAAACCCGAACATGTACGTAGACATATTTTGCATGTGTCTACGATGGTTGCTGGTGGAATCCTTGCCCTTCTTTGGGTAATTTCTCTAGGAACTACGCTCTCGAGTCCTGAGACAAAAATAAAAGTGAGCAACGATCTTCAACCCTTTTCTGCATTAAAAGATAATTTTGTCGGAGGATACCAGAGCATTTCAGAACCTGCACCCACCGATCAAACGAGTCCCTCAGATCCAACAGTGCAATAACTTATGGCAAAAAAACCTTTAAAGAAAAATGAAGATAGTGGTGACGTTGTAGAAAGAGTCAGTATTCTTCCGATAGATATAGTCTCAGAAATGAAGGAATCGTATCTTGCGTACGCAATGTCTGTCATAACTTCCCGTGCTCTTCCGGATGTGAGAGACGGATTGAAGCCGGTGCATCGAAGGATTCTTTTTGCTATGCATGAGATGGGATTGACTTCTTCAGCACGATTCAGAAAGTCCGCTGCAGTAGTCGGAGATGTGCTGGGAAAATATCATCCACACGGAGATGTAGCCGTCTATGATTCGATGGTTGGAATGGCACAGGAATTTTCTTATAGATATCCTTTTATATTGGGTCAGGGAAACTTTGGCTCTATTGATGGCGATAATGCGGCGGCTATGCGTTATACAGAAGCAAAGATGGCGAAGATTTCTAGTGAGCTTCTTAGGGATCTCGAAAAAGAAACTGTTGACTTCAGACCCAACTACGACCAGACCAGAAAAGAACCTATTGTTTTCCCTTCATCTGTTCCCGCGCTTCTTTTGAACGGAACGCTTGGAATTGCTGTTGGTATGGCGACAAATATTCCGCCTCATAATTTAGGAGAAGTACTCGACGCGACAATGCATCTTATAGAAAACACTGAGGCGACTACGGAAGACCTGATGCAATTCATCAAAGGACCCGACTTCCCAACAGGAGGAATAGCTTTTGGATACAAAGATATGCTTCACGCATATTCAGGGGGACGAGGCGGAGTAGTTTGTCGTGGAGAGGCAGAAATTACAGAAGACAAAAATGGAAATTCGCAAATAATAATTACCTCTATTCCTTTCAGGGTAAATAAATCCAATTTGATCGTTGCAATTGCAGAGCTTGTACAAGAAAAGAAACTTGAGGGCATAAAGGGGCTTCGAGATGAATCAACAAAAGATATCAGAATAGTTATTGATCTTAAAAATAATGCGCATCCAGAAAAAGTTCTGAATTATATTTACAAAAACACCCAGCTCGAATCAAATTTCAATTTTAATATTGTTGCGTTAGTCGACGGCGTGCCCCAGACACTCTCGCTCAAATCAATTCTCGAGCAGTTTGTTCTTCACAGGAGAGATGTAATCAAGCGAAGGACAGAATATGATTTACGAAGGGCAGAAGAGCGAGAGCACATTTTGCTTGGACTTAAAAAAGCGCTAGACAAGATCGACAAGGTTATCAGCATAATTAGATCGTCAAAGAATTCTCAAATTGCAAAAGTTAATTTGATGAAAGAGTTCAAGTTCTCAGATCTGCAAGCGTCCGCCATCCTCGAAATGAAGCTCGCTAAATTAGCTGGGCTTGAGAGAAAAGCAGTACTCGACGAATTGGAAGAAAAACAGAATTTCATCAAGGAAATGAAGGATATTTTAGCAAATCCAAAAAAAGTTTTAAAAATAATTTTGGGAGAGATTACCGAAATTCGCTCTAAATACGGCGATGAAAGAAGAACTAAAATTGTAAAAGGTGGTGTAAAAGAAATTTCTGACGAAGATTTAATTCCCGATAAAGAAACAATGCTAGTTCTCACCGCCGGCGGATATGTAAAGTGTACAGACCCATCAGAATATCGCGCGCAAAAGAGGGGAGGCGTTGGAGTCATAGATCTTGAAACCAAGGAAGAAGATTTCGTTACTATGCTTGTATCTGGCTCTACCCATAGCAACTTGCTTTTCTTCACAGATCTCGGAAAAGCATATCAGATGAGGATGTACGATATTCCTGAGGGGAGACGCGCAACCAAAGGAAAATCTATTATGAATTTTCTCTCTCTTTCCGCTGACGAAAAAGTAACTTCAATCCTTGCAATGCCAAAAGACAAAGATCAGGCGGGCTCATCACTGATGTTGGTTACAAAAAAAGGAGTAGCAAAAAAAATGGCTTCTGCTAGCTTCAAAGACGTTCGCCGAAGTGGAATAATTTCTATACGACTGGAGAAAGGAGATAGATTAATTTCAGCAATGATGACAGAAAAAGGAGATGAAATCATGCTTGCGACCTCTGAAGGACAATCGATAAGATTTAAAGAGTCCGACGTAAGAGAAATGGGAAGAACAGCTGGAGGTGTCACAGGAATAAAGCTTGGCAAGAATGATGAGGTGATGGGCGTCGATGTTGTGAAAAAAGATCAGAAGGAAGGATCATTTCTAACCATGAGCGCCAACGGATTTGGAAAGAAAACTAGCTTGAAAGAATACAAAGTTCAGCACAGAGGGGGCTCAGGAATTAAAACTGCCAAAGTCACTTCTAAAACAGGCACACTAATAGTTGCGAAAGTTCTAACCGGCGAAGAACAAGAGCTAATCGCAATGTCCAAAAAAGGACAAGTCATAAGAACGGCACTTAAGGATATTCCTTCACTTGGTCGTCAGACACAAGGAGTGACTGTTATGCGACTTCGAAGCGGAGACGGCATCGCATCTAGTGCTTGCATATAATATAATTATTAAATGTTCACTGATCCAATTAAAAATTTAAAAGCTTTCGGACTGCGCGAGGATAACATTGTGGGAGATTTGGGTGCGGGTACTGGATATTACTCAATTCCCATTGGCTTAATGGTACCCAAGGGAAAAGTCTACGCAGTTGAAGTTGTACAAGATTTTCTAACTACGATCAAAAATAAAGCACTCGACGCAAACCTTACAAATGTTGAAATTCTCTGGGGCAACATTGAAAAAATTGGCGGAACAAAAATAGGGGATAATATTCTGGACGCTGTTATTGCTTCCAATGTTCTTTTTCAAGTTGAAGATAAAGAGAGGTTTATCGAAGAGATAAGGAGGATTTTGAAGCCCGAGGGTCGCGTACTTCTTATTGACTGGTCCACAGATTCACCTGTAACTTCTCCGCTTCTCGGACGAAAGAAAGCAATACCGAAAGATCTCGCAAGAGAGATGTTCGAGAGAAAAGGTTTTAAGTCTGGAAAAGATATTAACACTGGACCTCATCATTATGGTATGATATTAGCGAAGGATTAGTATAAAAACTAATGAAAGGAAGCTTCCAAATTATCTCTATAGTCATCTTTATCGCCTTGGCGATTTTCGGCGTTTTAGTTTTTTCTGGCGCGATACCTATTGGGAACGATAATTCTCCCGGTAGCCAGGGGACGGTTATATTGTGGGGAAGTGTAAATGCAAGCATTATGGGACCACTTCTTGAGGGATTTAATTCAGCACACCCCTCGTTTGTCGTGCAATACGTAGAGAAATCTCAAGAAACTTTCGATCAGGATCTACTAGAAGCGCTCGCTGATGGACGAGGCCCTGACATGTTTTTCTTGCCTGATAATCTAGCATTTCACTATGCAAATAAAATTTTTAATATCCCATATTCGACTTATCCGCAAGCTGCTTTTAAAAATACTTTTGCGGGGGCGGGGGAGGTATTCTTGTCCTCGAAGGGAATAGTCGCCATACCACTAGTCATTGATCCGC
>JBDSTB010000059.1:0-2892 GCA_039928455.1 Minisyncoccota bacterium
AAATAGGGGATTATTGCCTGATGTTTATAAGGTATGGGAACAGGCAGAAACTGCTGATGAAAATAAAGTTAATCATCTTAAAGAAATTCCTACATATAGAACCGAGTTAAGAAAAATTCTTCCAGAACAAGAAGCAAACTTTGTGTGGGAAAATAGAAATCCTAAAAGCGTAAAAAATTATAATAAATTAGTGGCAAGATTTAATAGGGAATTACCGTGGATAAAAAAAACTAAAAACTATGAAAGAGCGCTCGAAATTGTAATGGATATCTTTGAGCTGCGGACCAAACAAAATTCTGAGTTAGAAAATGAGCCTGATCCTGAAGAGGACTAATTAATCAATGCTGCTAAGTTATTCTTCGTGTTTATCGCGTATTGCCTTGTGTTTCTACTATCTTTCTCTTTAAATTTTAGCGGGCAAGAATCTTCGAATTCACCTTGTGCTCCACTATCTAGCCACGCCCTAGCGGAAAATCTTGCATAGGTAGGTGCGTGATGAGCTAAGGCTACAAACTGAGTCACAGCTGTTATATGACTTTTCCAATTATTTTTTAGTACTTCGAATTGATTTTCATCCAATTGCCTTATCAAAGCAGCTAGATTGTATATAACAAAAAGAAAGGCGGCCTTGTGGTGATCACTTTCTCTAAGAAGTGCAACACTGCCCGGTAATCGCAAATCTTCAGGTAAAGCATAATTAATTTTCGAAATGTCACCCTTGTTGTCAGGATTTTCGGTATCAGCAAGGGCAAGGGAAGTAATTTGATACATACCTACACATGCATATTCATCATAAATTGAAGGAATTGAGTAAGCAAATCTGAGGCCAGCATTCTTAAGAATAAATTCGAAAACATTTTTATTTAATTTTCCGTCTGAAGAAGGCATAAGTTCTGTAAGTGCATAGGCTGTTAAGTTTTTTGCCTCCAGGGAATCTGATATGGATTTTAAAACATCTAAACGATCGGGAGATAAATTAGCATCTTTACTATCATAAAATATACCTTGAACTTTCTGCCAATCTAAATTTTCTCTAACTTCTTTAATACTTTTCTTGACAATACCTTGATATTCTTTAAGATCCATACGTAAAGGAAGTTCTCCTTGATACTCTTGTTGTAAATTAGTATTTAAGGAAACAAATGCATCCTCAGTTTTTTCATTTTTATTTACCCACTTTTGCTTTTTGTCGTGTAAAACTAGCAACTGCTCATAAAAATTAATACTGACCTTTTCCGGAACTTTGCCACTTATCCCAGTATAGAAAGAAAATAAATCATCAGGTGAAAAAGTATGTCCCGCAAGAGTACCGGTCTCGTATTCCGTAAGGCTATTAACCTCAAATTCATCCTTCGCGTCTTTCTCAAGGTTTTTATAATGTTTATTTGCTGCAATGCCAAAAACTAGAGTTGCCGCAGTAAAACCTCCCGCTTTTTGTAAAAAAGATCTTCTGGTTATATTTGAATTAGGGGAGTGAGTGTTATCTTTTTTTGAAGAGGGAAGTTCTTCCTTCATTCTTTTAGATAATATGAACTACTTTTTTAACAACGCTCTTGCCGTTAAAGGAAGTCTTGCGTCGGGAGCCGAACTTTACGGTTCCGTCTTTGAGAGCGAAAATTGTGTGATCCTTACCGATAGATACCCCATTTCCAGCCATAAATACGCTTCCACGCTGGCGGACGATTATAGAGCCGTGTTGAGCCTTCTGGCCATCAGAAACCTTAATACCTAGGTATTTTGGGTTAGAATCTCTTAAGTTTTTAGCGGTACCGCCGGCTTTTCTGTGTGCCATATTGTTTTTGTATTATTTAGTGCTAAAATTTCTGTATATTTAATGTGGTTAGAGTATAACTAATAATATGGAAAAAATCAAGTATTTCTTAATAAGTGAGAAGGGGAAGAATATTTTACTTGTGGCTATTATAATTTTAGTGGGTACGGGGTCATTTGCTCTAGGGAAACTCTCAAATGATAGCTCCTCGGGCATTAAGATAGAATATCCTCCAGCACTTTCAGAAACTAATTCTACTAGTGGAAATATAAGTCAAAGTACGAGTGAAACTTCCGCCAATAAAATTCTAAAAGGAGTATCATCTTCGCAAAACTTAGCAAACGTTGTCACAGCTACCCAAGCGACTTCCATCCCTTCATTAAAAAGCTTTTTTGCTTCAAATAGGGGAAGTAAGTATTATCCATCAGGCTGCTCTGCTGGAAAAACTATAAAAATGGAAAATAGAGTATACTTCAGTACTCGAGCCGAGGCCACGGCTGCGGGTTACACGCTTTCAAGCAGCTGTAATTAAAAAAGAATCTTTGAGAAAAAAACTATTTCAGTATTAGAAAAGGTAAGGGGAGAAATGTATAGCTAATTTAGTGAGGGGAATACAAGCTTGTTTAAATATACCGTGTCGCACAATATATCTTTCCGGTAGGCTATATTAGCATAAGCTTTGCTTTCGCTCAGGGCGCCTATTAGCTTCTTTATGCTTTACAACACGCTATGGAAAAGATTCTCTATCCAAGCAATTATCCCAGTGAAAGTTAGACCAAAGTATCGCATTATTAAGAAAATAATAATGAGCATTACTATTATCTCGATAAAACCTCCCTGCCTATTTTGCATATTATTATTGATGCCGTTTTTCATATTAAAATTATACTATTTATAACTCATCCAATCAACTCTTGCATTCTTTTGCTATTCGCTTGGTTTGTTGACTAATATAGAACTATTGACGGAATATGGAGGCAAATATTGCATTACATCTAGGTAGGCAGTCACTGGAGCAACAGGCAAACGATAAATACGTCCTCCGCAGGCTGCACTAGGCTTAGAATCCATTTTTACGGCATCTGAAGCATATAAAGAGACATGTAAGTGGGGCCCTGTAC
>JBDSTB010000060.1:0-12505 GCA_039928455.1 Minisyncoccota bacterium
GTCCCCAGTAGCGTGAATCAGAACTTGCGTTTCTATTGTCTCCCATAACGAAGTACTCATCTCCTTTTAGCTCCAAATGAGTAATATTGTTCGCGCCATTTTGTACGTAAGGCTGGTCTAGAGTGAATCCTTCAAGATGAGCACTGTTTGTTATTGTCACCGCGTTTCCCTTGATGTCTACGGTTTCATTCGGAAGTCCGATGATTCGTTTAATAAAATATTTTGTTTGATCGTTCGGATATTTAAATACAACTACATCATCCCTCTCTGGGCTGCTTACTTTGTAAGATAGTTTATCTATTATTAGATAATTACCATTCTCAAAAGTAGGGAACATAGAAGATCCTGAGACCATAAAGGGTTCTGCGACAAAAATTCTAAGCGTAATTACTATTGCGAGAGCAATAATTGCAAAACGCACAAGTTCACCAAAAGTCTGTTCGCTCTTCTTGTCCACTTCTTTTACACGGGTTTTTATAGTATTTTCATCGTTTATTTCTGTTTCCATGGCTACAATATAGCATAAAATACCCTTGACGTAATGTAAAAATATATTGTCTAATATAAAGTAACAATTAAATGGAAATTTACCTTGGTAAGTCAACATGCTATGATTCAAATATGAAAATTGTTGTAGGGCTTGGGAACCCAGGAAAAGAATATGAAAATACACGTCATAATACTGGGCGGATAATTGTGGAGTTGCTCGAAAAAAAATTTGACTTCAATAATAAAAACCTGCCTGCCGGCAGGCAGGTAAAGTTTATCAAACCAGACACCTTCATGAATAATTCAGGCAAAGCCGTTGCGTCATTTATAAAAACAAAAAAAGATTTACAGAACCTGATTGTAATTTATGATGATATTGATTTGCCACTTGGCAAAATGAAAATCTCTTTTAACCGCTCATCGGGCGGGCACAATGGACTCGGCTCTATAATTAAATCCTTGAAATCAGAAGAATTTGTAAGAATTAGGGTTGGGATTTCACAAGCGACGCCAACTGGTAAGTTACGGAAACCATCAGGAGAAAAAGCAGTCCTACAATTTCTCCTTGGAGAATTTAAGAAACCCGAGCTAGACACAATAAAGAAGCTTTCTAAAAAAGTTGCAGAAGCAATCGATGTAATTTTTTCTGAAGGAAAAGATAAAGGAATGAGTTTGTATAATTAGTTTTTTTCTAAACTTCCTTAACTCCTTCAATAATTATACTTTTTTCTCCGTTTCTGTTAGAAACTTTTCCAGAGAGAGCGATGCATTTTTCTGGAACAAAAATATCAGCTGAAGATTTGAAAATAGAAGGGAAGGCGACTGCCTCGATGCTGTCGGTGAGGTCTGCAATTTTAAGAAATGCCATTCTTTCGTTATTTTTCGTGATGACGACTCTTGCGCTTTCAATTATTCCTGCAATTGTTATCTGGATTCCGTTTCCGACTTCTTCTTTAATTTTTTTAATATTCATGTCTCGAGTTTCTAATTTATCTCGAATTCGATCGAGCGGGTGGCCGGAAATGTAGAGTCCGAGCAATTCTTTTTCCCAAAGAAGCTTTTCAGCCTGAGTTGCAATTGGTCCTTCTTTCATTTTATATGATGGTGCGGCAACTTCACTCAGTCCGCCAAAAAGGGAGGTTTGGTTCGCATTTACTTTTCCTGATTCTTTGTTATATTCGAGCATGTCTTCGAGGTTGAAGAGCAGAACCCCGCGATCACCCCATTCGTCCATACTGCCGGATTTAATAAGCGCTTCCATAGATTTCTTGTTCAAATTTTTATGCTTTATTCGGTCTAAAAAATTAGTAATTGATTCATATTTACCACTTAATTTTCTCTCGGCTATTATTGCGTCCGATATATCTGTGCCGAGATTTTTTATTGTATAAAATCCGAATCGAATGGTGGTACTTTTATTTTCTTTGCTGATTGGTAGGTCGGTGTTACTAGGAAGACAAGTAAACCCGCCATAACTTTCATTGATGTTTGGGGGTAGAACCGGAATATTCATTTTCTTACATTCATGAATTATTTCAGAAATCTTTTCTACGTCACCTGACTCTGCGGTGAGAATCGCAGTCATGTACTCGACAGGGAAATTAGCTTTCATATACGCAGTCTGATAGGCAACTTTTCCATAGCTTGCTGCATGCGCTTTTCCGAATCCGTATGCCTGAAAGGGCTCGAAAAGTTTCCATAGTTTCTCAGCAAAGGCCGGTGTCTGCCCATTTTTAATTATTCCTTCAGTTAATTTTTCTCTTTGTGCCGCCATTTCTTTTGGAATTTTCTTCCCAACGGCTTTTCGAAATTTGTCAGCTTCTTCCCAATTATAGCCAGCGAGTTCTATAGCAGAAAGCAGTAAGTCATCTTGATAGACTATCAATCCGTATGATTCCGCCAAGTATTTTTTCATCCTTGGGTCAAGATACTTAATAAGGTGAGGATTGTGTTTACGTTTAATATATTCTGGAATTGATTCCATCGGGCCCGGGCGGTAAAGTGCAACCATAGCATTGATGTCATGAATCGATGTTGGTTTAAGTTCCTTCAGATATCTAGTCATCCCTGCGCCGTTTAACTGGAATAATCCTTCTGTTTCTCCCTTAGCAAGTAGCGAAAATGTTTTCTTATCGTCGAGTGGAATATGCTCGATGTCAATGTCGATATCGTAGAATTTTTTTACTAAGCTAATCGCGTCAGAGAGAATTGCCAAATTTCTAATTCCTAGGAAATCAAATTTAAGGAGGCCGGCGTCCTCTGCGCTATACATGTCGTATTGAGTAATAATTTTCCCACCCTTAGGGTCGAACTGTGTAGGCATGTATTCATAAATAGGAGAGGGAGCAATAACAACCCCTGCAGCATGGACAGAAATATGCCTGACGCATCCTTCTAACTTTTTCGCTAGGTCAATAATTTCTTTAGTATCCTTTTCTGATTTGTATGCATCTCTAAGTTCTGGAACTAATTCCATCGCGTGGTCGATGGTCATAGGCATTCCCTGAGAACCCATAGGAATCATTTTAGAAATTCGGTCGCCTATGTTGTAAGGATGGGCAAGAGCACGAGCAACATCCCTCACCGCGCCACGTGCCATCATGGTTCCGAATGTTCCAATTTGCGCTACTCTGTCTTCTCCATACTTCCTTTTAACATACTCGATCATTTCGTCACGCCTGTTGTCGGCGAAGTCCATATCGATGTCCGGTGCCGAAGGGCGGAAAGGGTTTAGGAATCGCTCAAATGGGATTTTGTAATCAATGGGGTTCACGTTCGTAATTCCGAGTAGATATGTAGCCATAGATCCTGCGACCGATCCACGGATAGTTGTTAAGATTCCATTTTCTTTCGCATATTTCATAAGGTCGCTCACGACAAGAAAGTATGGAGAATATCCTTTTTTAAAAATTACTCCTAGCTCGTACTCAACTCGCTCGATCACCACCTTGGTTTTTTCTATGTTCATTCTTTCGAAGCCGCCATAGACAAGTTCTCGCATTTTCTCGTTTGGAGTTTTTCCTCCATCGATTTCAAATTGGGGGAATACCCAGCGTCCGAGCTCAAGCTCAAGGTTGCACATCTCTGCTACTTTCAAAGTATTCGTGACGGCTTCTGGAGTATCTTTAAACATCTCTTGCGCTCTATTTTCATTTACAAAAGAATAATCACCATCACCAAATGAAAATTTGTTCTCGTCCTTAATGTCAGAATTAGTTTGGATTGAGAGAAGTGTGTCGTGTGCCTTGTTATCATCCGAACAAGGGTAGTGAGAGTCTATTGTTGCTACAAGCGGAATATTTAATTTTTTACTTAGCGAAATTAGACCTGCTTTTACTTCTTTGCCACCCTCTATTTTTCCGTAATCCTGAATCTCCAGAAAATAATTTTCTTTTCCGAAAATTTCTTGGTGTTCTTCTACAATCTTAATGGCCCTTTCTTCATCTTGAGAGGCTAATGCTTGCGCTAGCTCACTACCCAGACATCCCGAGAGCGCGATAAGTCCATCAGAATATTTTCGGAGAATTTCTTTGTCCATGCGAGGTTTGTAGTAAAATCCTTCCAGATGTGAAAGCGTGACAAGGCGCATTAAATTTTTATAACCTTGAATATTTTTCGCAAGTAAGATGAGGTGGTATCTTTTATTATCTATTCCCGGGTCTTTGTCCAGTCTTCCGCGATTAGCCACATACGCTTCGACTCCGATGATAGGTTTTATCCCTGCTTTCTTGGCTAGTTTGTAGAATTCGATGGCTCCGTACATATTGCCGTGGTCAGTTATGGCTATTGCGGGCATATTGAATTCCTTAGCTAGATCCACTAAATCTTCAATCTTTGAGAGGCCGTCAAGCAGGGAATAGTGGGAGTGGGTATGGAGATGGATGAATTTTGCTCCATTTGCACTTTTATTTATGCTTGTATTTACAGTTGCCATTATTTCTCATAATAGCACTTTTTTATTTCTTTTTGCTATACTATTAATATGAAAAAAATAAGAGTTGGAATAAATGGTTTTGGAAGAATTGGCCGAGCATTTCTGAAAGTTTCTTGGGATAGACCCGAAATAGAAATTGTCGCTGTGAATGATTTGGGCGATGTCGCTAATATGGCCTATTTGCTTAAATACGATACTGTATATCGAAAGTGGGATAAAGATATAAAAGTTGAAGGAGCAGAAATAATAATTGATGGAAAAAGAATAAAAGTTCTTGCGGAAAAGGATCCGGCCATGCTCCCATGGAGTGACCTTAATGTTGACGTGGTAGTAGAGTCAACAGGATTCTTTACCACATACGATAAAGCTAACGCTCATATAAAAGCGGGCGCGAAAAAAGTTGTAATCTCAGCTCCAGCAAAAGACGGAGATGGCAGCGTGATGGGGGAGACAATTTTGATGGGGGTGAACGAAGAAAAATTCGGTACATGCGATATAACTTCCAATGCTTCATGTACAACCAACGCAGCTTCACCTCTTATTGCAATTTTAGACGAAGCACTGGGTATTGAGAAAGCAGTGCTAAACACAGTCCACGGATACACAGCAAGCCAGGCTATAGTGGATGGTCCAAATAAGAAAGATTTCCGCGAAGGACGCGCCGCAGCACAAAACATTGTTCCGTCTTCGACAGGTGCTGCTATTGCAGTTACCAAAGCATTCACAAAGCTCGAAGGATTATTCGATGGAATCTCTATGCGAGTTCCTGTTCCTGCGGGATCTATTGTAGATATAACCTTCATATCTAAAAAACAAACTAGCAAAGAGGAAGTGAATAACATTCTTAAAACGGCAGCAGCTGAAAAAAGATGGGAAGGAATTTTTAATGTAACAGAAGAAGAGTTAGTATCTTCTGATATTCTAGGAATGCCTTATGGATCAATGGCAGACTTGAAAATGACTCGCGTTGTGGGTGGAAACCTTGTGAAAGTTATGGGCTGGTACGACAATGAAATGGGGTATACATATACGTTGGTCGATCATGTTATAAAAACAGGACAAACTATTTAATTGCAAAATAACTATGAAAATTTTTATTGGAACAGATCACGCGGGGTATGGATTGAAAGAACAGCTAGTTTTTTCTCTTAGAGATCAAGGATATGAAGTGGAAGATATGGGTGCGCATGAATACGATGAACACGATGATTACCCCGATTTCGTTATTCCTGTAGCGAGAGAAATATCTAAAGATCCAGAAAACGCAAAGGGTATTATTATTGGAGCGACAGGGCAAGGTGAAGCTATCGCCGCGAATAAATTTCCCCACGTTAGGGCAATTGTTTATTATGGTAAATCTGAATGTGTGGTTGACGACGAATCAGATATTTTAACTCGTTCTCGCTTGCACAATGATGCAAACATTTTATCACTTGGCGCAAGGTACATTACAGAAGATACGGTTGTAGGAATTGTAAATACTTGGCTCAACACTCCGTATAGCGGAGACGAAAGACATGTGCGCCGCTTGGGGAAAATTGATAATATCAAGCTAGACTAAAATAATGGCAGAAATAATTCCGGCGATACTGCCTAAAAATTACGAAGATCTAAAAAATAAAATTGCGTTCGCGCGAGAAGCTACGAACCTCGTTCAGATAGATATTTGTGATGGGAACTTTGTGAAAAGTGTCACATGGCCATTCTTAGGTAGGAGTGAAGAGGGAGAAGAATTTTTAGAAAATAGTTTTGATGATCATTTTAGAAGAATTTTAAACGAAGAAGAGGGTATGCCATTCTGGGAAGATGTGGACTTCGAGCTCGACCTTATGGTTTTAAACGCAGTCCCGAATTTTGATATTTATACCAAGCTTGGGCCGAAGAGAATAATTTTTCATATTGAGGCAGTAGGGGCAATTCTAGATTTCAAAGATTTCCTCGAGGGGATAGATATGTATATCAGGGATACGATATCTATCGGTGTTGCCATAAATCCAGCCACATCTCTCGAAGAGCTTTATCCTCTTACAAATTATATAGACTTTGTGCAGGTAATGGGGAGCGACGAGATCGGATATTCCGGAATAGAGCTTGATGAAAAAGTTTATGAAATTGTTAAAACATTAAGAGAAAAATATTACGATCTTCCTATTGCTGTAGATATAGGCGTAAACCAGACAACAGCTTCAAGATTAATTGAGGCGGGCGCTAGCAAGCTTGTGATAGGTTCTGCAATTTTCAACTCAGATGATATAATTGAAAGAGTAGAAATGTTTCGAAGCCTCTAACCTCCGATCAAGAAATTATGTCCTATCTTTCTGAAGAAAAAATTAAAGATTTAGAAATTAAAGCGAACGTAATTCGCGAAAGTATAATTTCGATGTTGCTCGAAGCTGGCAGCGGTCACACTGCAGGGCCGCTCGGCATGGCAGATATTTTCACACTTTTATATTTTCATATTTTAAAACACGATCCGAAAAATCCTGACATGGAGGAGCGCGACAGACTGGTATTATCGAATGGTCACATTTGTCCTGTGCTTTACGCTACAATGGCGCATTCTGGATATTTCGAAGTTTCAGAATTACAAACACTTCGTAAGTTCGGCTCAAGACTTCAGGGTCACCCCCATCGAGAATATTTACCAATGCTCGAGAATTCTTCAGGCCCCTTGGGCTCTGGACTTTCACAGGCAACTGGGATGGCACTTGCTGACCGTATAGACGGAAAGGAGCGAGACAGATTTATATACTGCATGATGTCGGACGGAGAACTCGATGAAGGGAATTCATGGGAGGCAATATTGCTTGCAGGAAAAAATAAATTGAGAAGCCTAGTTGCAGTAATAGACCGTAATAATATTCAGATTGACGGATATACAGAAAACATAATGCCATTAGAGCCTTTGGCAGATAAGTGGAGATCATTTAACTGGCATGTGATAGAAGTTTCGGGACATGATTTCAGGGGGCTAAATCAAGCTTTCGAAGAAGCTTACGCAATGTATGAGAAGCCGACAGTAATTATTGCGCATACGATTCCTGGGAAAGGAGTCAGAGAATTTGAGCGAGATTATAAATGGCACGGGAAAGCGCCCAATAAAGAGGAGGCAAATATGGCATTAAAAGAATTAAGAACACTAGGAGGCAAGATTAAAAGCGAACATGAATAATGCTAAATCCTAAATTAAAACTTAATCCAAAACTTTTTAACACTGACGTTGAGCAGGTTAATATTCGCAAGGGCTTCGGCGAAGGACTACTGAAGGCGGGAGAGGAAAACAAAAATATTGTTGCCCTTTGCGCGGACTTGACTGAGTCTACTCAGATGAATTTCTTTGCAGAAAAATTTCCACAGAGATTCATTGAGATCGGAGTCGCAGAACAGAACTTGGTAACAGTTGCATCTGGCATGGCAGCAATGGGGAAGATTCCTTTTGTTTCGAGCTACGCTATGTTTTCTCCCGGGCGAAATTGGGAACAGATTCGCACAACGATCGCATACAACGATAGGCCCGTGAAAATTGTAGGATCTCATGCAGGAATTTCTGTGGGACCAGATGGAGGAACACATCAGGCACTCGAAGATATTGCCATCATGCGAGTGATTCCAAATATGGATGTAATTTCTCCGTGTGACGCAATAGAAGCAAAGAAAGCAACAATAGCTATTTCTAAAACTAAGACTCCAACTTACCTAAGGCTTCTTCGAGAAAAAACTCCGATAATTACCACCGAAGAAACTCCTTTTAATTTAGGCAAGGCAGAAATTTACTGGATGCCAGATGTGGAGCTTGCTGAGGTGGGTATCATTGCGACCGGTGGTCTATTATACCGTGCGCTGATTGCCGCAAAAGAATTGGAAGCTGAGGGAATAAAAACAAAAGTTATGAACCTGTCATGCATCAAGCCGATAGACAAAGAAGCAATAATAAACCTTGCCAAAGAAACACGCGCTATTGTTACAGTAGAAGAGCACCAGACTATGGGTGGGATGGGTAGTGCTGTGGCAGAAGTACTAGCACAGAATTATCCGGTGCCAGTGGAATTTATGGGCGTAAAGGACATGTTCGGTCAGTCAGGGACATCCGAAGAATTAATTAAACATTATCTAATGGACACTGTCTCAATAAAGGACATGGTGAGAAAGATAATCAAAAGAAAAATATGACACCAGATAAACATAATGAAAATAAGATTAATAAGCCAAAACCCAAAGAAGTTGTTTCTGGACAACCTTTAGGTGTGGCTAAGCTAGAAGCTGATATCAAGAAAAGCACGGAACAATTAGAGAAATTAAAACAAGAAATCAGCACATTAATAACTGAAATCGAGAAGAATGCTAGGGTCTTACAAATAATGGCCCCAGAATATAAAGGTTCAGCTGAAGAAAGTTTAAGAAATAAGCAAGCTCTACTTTTATCAGTAGTATCCCGGGCGGACAAAGTAAAAACCTACATAGAAACAGCCAATCAGATGTTGATGAATCTACGGCTAGAAATACACAACAACAGTTTGTTAATTTTTTCCAATAATTTAAAGGGTAAAAAATTCCTGTTACCTGAGGACTCAGATGAATCTGCAGAGATACCAATTATAGATGAAGAGAATCTAAGCTAATTAATTTTCTCAGGCTTATAATTCTCTGGAGCATTTTTCAAATATTCTTCTATTTTTTCACGTGAGAGCAATCCTCTTTGTGCGCCCAGTTCTTGCACCACAGACATAGAATTTATCGGTCCCCAAGCGAATGCTTCGAGCGGTGACATGCCGAGTGCGAGTCCTGAAGTTATTGTCGAAGAGAATGCGTCACCCGCTCCAGTGCGATCCACGGGTGGGGCGATGTCGGGATAGAGAGGAATTTTCCAAAGTTCATACTCATCATTTTTATTTTTAAAATAAATGTACGCTCCGTTTGGTCCGTCACTTATCGAAACTATTTTTGGACCGAGAGCATGAATACCTTTCGACAAAGTTAGTAAATCTTTATTTTCGATTCCAAGAATTTTTTCTGCCTCTTCAAGATTGCAGAAAAATATTTCTGTCAGTGAATATAAATCTTTTAATTTTTCTGTTCCTAATTTTATTTGAAAAGTTCCAGGCTGGAATGCAAGTTTTGTTTCAGGATTATTTTTTAAATAATTTGCAATTTCAAAATGATACAATAAAGAATTTTCTGCAAGTGAACTTAGATACATCCATCTGACTTCCGGAAGCACGGGAAGTTTGTAATCGAAATCTGTGTGCTTAATTAAAATTGTTCGGTCGACTTCGTAACGGAGGGCATAATGATAATTTGTAATCTTTCCTTTTTCAATTTGTATGTGCTCGGTTGATACGTTATCTTTTTTTAGTGACGCAAGGCATTCTTCACCATGACGATCATCACCAATATTTGAAAGTAGTCCAACTTTGAGCCCTAGTCGAGAAGCAGACACCGCTGCGTTCGGACTATTTCCTACAGCAGGAAGAACTTCCACTGATTCATACGGAACCTTGTCTCCGAAACGCAAACATAGCTCGCAAGCATCTGTATCTATCTTGCAGTGCACGTGTGCGTCTTTCAAATTTATAAATGCGTCGATAACAATGTCGCCTATAGCGAGAAAATCTATTTTTTCCATGCATGCAGTATAACATTTTGGCCTTGTTTTGTGCAATGAAATCAAGGGGAAAATAGATAAAGAAGAAAGAAAAAAAGTTATCCCCACTATATGTGTAAAAAAATACCAATTTTTATTTAGAAAATGTTAAAATTTGTAAGTTAAGTAATGAATTCCAGCACTAAAAAACTTCACGAGACAGTTATTACTCGAGCATTTTTTCTATTGTCATTTTTGATAGTAGTTTTTTTAATTTTCAGCCCATTATTTTCTTATAGAGCAGAGGCGACGGCTGGAGTTCCTAAAATAATTAATTTTCAAGGGCGATTAATGGATTCGAGCGGAAATCTTCTAGGATCTTCAAGTGGTACTAACTACTGTTATCGATTTTCTCTTTGGGATGTTTCCACCGGAGGAACAAGAAACCCAAACCAAGTTTGGCCAAGCTCTTTTGCAGTTCCTACCACGATGACGATCTTAACTCGTAGCGGAGTTTTCGATGCATCGATCGGAGGAGCAGGAGGAGATACGCTAGATTTTAATTTTCAATCAAATGATACAGTTTATGTAGACGTCGAAGTTGCAGCACAAGTTGCAAGCTCCTGCGTTGGCGTAACTTTCGAAACTCTTGATCCTCGACCACAAATTGTTTCTGCGGGTTATGCAATTAATTCTGGAACGCTCGCGGGACTAACGCAGACAACAGCTGCAACAGTTTCAACGATTGTTGCGCGCGATGCAAATGCAAATGTAAATGTAAATAATGCACTACAAGGATACACAACGACGGTGACTGCGGCAGGCACAACTACACTCACTGTTGCAAGTACTCAGCAACAATATTTTACCGGCTCAACGACGCAGACAGTAACACTTCCTGTGACTTCAACTTTAGTCTTGGGTCAAACTTATATTATTACCAACAATAGTACCGGACTTGTTACGGTAAATTCTTCTGGAGGAAATGCTGTAATAATTTTAGCTGGCGGAACTTCCGCAGTTCTTACGACAATCTTGACTTCAGGAACCACCGCTGCATCTTGGAACGCAACTTATCTTGGAACAGGAATTACGAGTGGGAAAAAATTAAGCGCCACAAACTCTCTAACTTTTTCTGGAACTGATGGATCAACTTTGGACATTGGCACAGGAGGAACACTAGGCACTGCTGCATACACTGCCGCATCTGCATATGAAGTTCCGCTTACATTTTCAACTGGACTTACCCGTTCGGTGAATACAATCACAAACAATCTTTCCGTCGGAGTCTCGGGAGGGCAAAGTGTTATTGGTGGAACGGGAGTAACGGATGTGTTATCACTCAAAGGAACAACGGGAAATGGAACATTAACTTCAGCTGCAATTCAAGCAGTGGTAGGCAACAATGGAGCTACAACAGCTTTAACAATTTTAAATAATGGAAATGTGGGCATAGGCATTACAGGCCCAACCGCAAAATTACACATCACTCAAAGTGTGACCGCCACCGGAGCGTTAACAGGGATTGTGTACACCGGAGCAGTGAACACCAACCAAACACTTTCAACTGAAATACCTTCACTCACACTTACCACTGCCGGTAGAGAATGGGCGACAGGCGCTCTAACTATGCAACGAGAAGTATTGATAACGGCTCCGACGTATTCTTTTGTGGGAGCAAGTACTATTACTGATGCTGCGACCTTTGCTATTGCGGGAGCTCCAATTAAAAGTACGAACGCAACTATTACTAACACTCACGGACTTTTGATTCAAGCTGGAGCGGTATCAACAGCTACTAATTCATATGGTTTGACCGTAAACGCTCAAACCGGAGCAACTAATAATTATGCTGCTGCTTTCTTGGGGGGCAATGTTGGAATTGGTACGGCAGCACCCACCAAGAAACTAGAAATTGCATATGGGACTACTTTTGACGGTGGATATGGTGTCACGACCGGACCCGTCGTGACAGGTGATTCTGCAGGAGGTGAAGCTTCTTTAGGATATGGAATTAGTAAGAGCAGCTCAACATACGGTCTTGTGACGGGAGCAATGCGGAATGTTGTGACATCCGGTGCTGGTTATGTTGGCATGGAATTAGGTACGACCAGTAATTTTCCACTAAGATTCATTACAAACAATACGTGCTCCGGTTCGGGATGTACTTCCAACACCCACGGTGAACAGATGCGGATTACAGCAGCTGGCAATGTCGGCGTTGGAACAACAGCTCCTTTAACAAAATTAGACCTCGCAGGTAACTTTCGAACTACGGGTAAAGCAACAGCGGTACTAACGGGTACAATCGACCCGGCAGCTTCGACGGCAGTAGTAGGAGTAGGAACTTTGTTTACCACTGAGTTAGTTGTGGGAGATCGAATTACTGTTACAGGTGAGACGCGCACAGTAACAGCAATTACTGACAACACAAACTTAACCGTTGATGTTGCGTTTTCTAATAATGCTAATGACACAACACCAGATGCTCTTTACGCACT
>JBDSTB010000061.1:0-8573 GCA_039928455.1 Minisyncoccota bacterium
TGCGTTGACAAGGTTCCGACAGCTATTAATCTTTTTCCATCCATGCTGGCGTTTTGTATCCAAGTCAAGATTTTTAAATAGTCCTCTTTGTCTAGGTTAGATCTTTTAAGCAGAACGTCCGGGGCTCCCATAATAATATAACCATCGTTGTATTTTGACACAGAGAGTTTATTGGAAGAATTAAAAGGGATGTGCAAAAAATTTTCCCGTAGAATACTTTCCTCAAGCGGGATGTCGTGTATTATTGCCGCTCGAGCAATATTGACTTCAAAAGGGTGTCCAGTAAATTTCCATTTTTTTTCTTCGCTCTCGGGATTTTGCACTAGGACATCTAGGTTTTTGGATGCTAAGGTCAGCACTCCTTTTTGTTCCGCAGACATACGAGGGGAATTTTGGGTTGCAGTTTTATCCTTGAGTAACATATCCAGCGTGTCTATCGCTACGAGCTGCATATCAGCCTTCGTCAATGTCCCAGTTTTATCTGTCATTACAAGCGTTACAGACCCTAATGTTTCTGCGGCAACTAATTTTCTAATTATGGCTTTCTTGGAGGCTATACGCTCCGCTCCGGCCGAAAGTATTACAGTTAGGGCTATGGGTAGCGCTTCTGGGACAGCTCCGACCGCAACTGCGGCCGATAGAACTAGCATTTCGAGAATTGATTCTCCCCGAGAAACCCCAAGAGCAAAAATACCTATCACGATGAAGATTGTAATAAAAAAAATGTACCAAGAAAGCTGGCTGACACCACGCTGTATGGGGGTAGGTACCCGCTCAGTATTTGACACTATGTCTGCAATTTTTCCTATTTCCGTGAGCTTTCCAGTTTCTGCCACTACCACTGTAGCAAACCCCTGCATAACCAGAGTCCCTGCATAGACCATATTTGTTCGGTCCGCTACTAACGAGGATTCTTTTATTGCATCTGAGGTTTTACCTTGTGGCAGAGATTCTCCGGTTAAAATTGCTTCGTCTGTCTTAAGGTCGTTGCTTGAAATTACTCTGCAGTCGGCAGGGATTCTCGACCCGTAGGATAATTTAATTATGTCGCCAGGAACTAACAAAGAAGATTCTATTTCCATCTCCTTTTTATTTCTTATGACATGAGAGCGATCCTTAATATAAGAAGTTAATTTTTCAAGCGTGGTCTCTGCTTGATACTCGCGATACAACCCGAGACCAGCATTAATTAAAACAGCAAAAATTATTACAACCATGTTGGCCCACTCTTTCAGTACCCCCGTTAGAACAGCTGCAATTATCAGGATAAAAATCAAAGGGCTCATGAGCTGCCGTAAGGCAAGCTTCGTGACATCCAGACTATTTTGATTTTTAAAATTGTTTTTACCGAAAATATTTAGACGCTTCTCCACTTCCTCCTCGGTCAAGCCATCAACAGAGGTGGATAATTTCGACAGGACTTCTTCGCCGGACAAAAACCAGGGGTTCAAAACAATACTTTTCTTTTCTTCCATTTTTTTATTTTAGCAATTTTCTCTTTGTTTTCCTATTCTTTTTTTAGTACGAATTATGCTATTTTAAAGGTAGGGAGGCGTGGCTGAGTGGTTGAAGGCACCAGTTTCGAAAACTGGCATCGGGGAAACTCGATCGTGAGTTCAAATCTCACCGCCTCCGCAGATGAAAGCACTATTGTCAAAAACTCTAATTAAGCTATTATAACGATATGCTTGGAGACACTGCACCACAACCAAATAATAAACAAACTGAAAGTAAAGAAAAACTACAGTTTAAGGTGGCTTCCATTAGTATTCAAAGCGAAGACATTACTCCTTCACATCCTGATAATCAAGATACTTTATTAGTCTCCGGTAGAGCTTTTGGAGTTTTAGATGGAATGGGAGGAGAAAAAGGGGGGAAGAGAGCTTCAGAACTTGCAAGATATTATATTTTACAGCATTTATCAGAAGTAGTGGATGGGACGACGGTAGAGAAAGCGGTTGAAACAATATCAAAAATTTTTATAGGCGCTGATGGTGCAATAGAAGCAGAAGCAGAGAAAGATCCAAGTTTAGAAAAAATGGGAACAACTGCTGTTTTGATTAAGTTTTTTAGAGATAATATGGATAATGAATGGGCACTTATACCAAATGTTGGCGATAGTCGTGCTTACAAAATTGAAGATGGCAAAGCAATACAACTCACTGAAGACGATGATTTTTTTAAGCATCCTGACATATTACAATTTGGATTTACAAAAGAAGATGAGAAAAAATTAAAAGAAGAAATTGAAAATGCGAAAGCAAAGAAAGATTTAAATGGAGGTGCAGAATTTATATATTCTCGTAGACATATAGTTGGTCAATGTCTAGGACATGGACATGCAACGCCCAATGTTACTTTTTCCCCCGCCAGGGCGGGCGATACCTTTGTGTTGGTGACAGATTTTTATGAAAATTACAACGATGCAGGGTTTCAAAAATTACTTGAAGAGGCTATATCAGGAAACGCAAATTTAGATGAAGCAGCAAAGAAAATTATTGATGCTTGCCTTGAAAAAAGCAAAGATAAAGAAAATTTTCGAGCAAAAAAAGACGACATGTCCATCGTAATAGTTAGAGCTGAATAACTACCTTGTGTGTATATGTAGATAAATATCTTCTAAAGCTCGCACAGCGTCCCCAGCGGCTATATTGTTCTGGTGATATAGCACATCTGTACAGTCTCCAGCAGCCCATATGCCCTTTGTTGTAGTCATTTGAGTCTTAGGGTCAATCTTAATCATTCCATAATCATTTAGCTCCACTACCCCTTTCGCGAAGTCGGTATTTGGAATCTGGCCTATTTCTACGAATATTCCTGTGACAGGAAGCTCAATTGTCTCACCTGATTTTACATCTTTGTATACAATGCCTTCTACAAATTTTTCTCCCTTAACTTCTAGGATATCAACGTTCTTAATAGCTTTCATTTTTGGATTTTTCAGAACTTTCTCTACAGTAATTTCATCCGCTCGGAAAATATCGCTACGATTTAGAAGCGTTACAGATTTGCAGTAGGCGAGGAGCTGAGCCGCAGTTTCAAATCCTGCGTTTCCGCCGCCCACAACCACCACATCCTGATCTGAAAATAATGGACCATCACACGATGCACAGTAGGTGAGTCCTTTGTGTTCGAGCTTGTCAGCATTCTTAGCGGCTAATTGTCTGCGTCCACTACCAGAAGAAATGAGGATGGTCCTCGTTTCAAATTTTTCTTCCTTGTCAGTCTTGACCGTAAATCCATTTTCAGTTTTTATGATCGAAGTAACTTTCTCTCCTTCTTTCACAGAAAGGGTAGATCCAGTATCTTCCGCCTCGTCAGCATTTGCGCTACCGATAGCATTCGCCATCACGTGTTTTTTTAAATTGTTTGCTAGTTCTTGTCCCGCGATTGAAGTGCTTCCAATCCAGTTATAAATTTTCTCAGAAACAATGCTCTGACCGCCCCATTCAAAAGTAATGAATAGTGTTTTTAGCCTTTTGCGAGAAGCGTAAACAGCAGCAGATGCGCCGGCAGGTCCACCTCCAATAATTATCAAATCATACATCATGTCTTTGATTATACACTACGAGTCAAGCTTTTTGCTATTTTACTTCTTGTTTCGTCGTAGAAATGCTGGAACAGCGCTCCAGTCATCCGTATCGTCGTCGATTATTATATCTTCCACAACGTTATTTTTCTTGTCCATTTTTTTTAGGAAATCGTTGTTGTTCAGATTATTCATTGTGCTTCCATTCGCGCTAGCTTGAGTTCCTGAACCTGTCATTGTTCCGTTTTTCATGCTACTACTTACTTCTTTTTTAACTGTCGCAGGAGTTTCATCCTTTAGAAGAGTTTGCCCAGTAGAGGCGCCACTGAAAAGATTTTTCTTTGGCATATCAGTAGGGAAGTGAGTAGCGATAACCGTTACTTTCAATTCACCTTTCTTCATTTTTTCATCGCGGATAGTTCCGAATATAACTTTCGCATCTTTGTCTATAGATTCTGTAATTATTTTTGCTGCTTCCTGGATTTCATTTATTGTTAGATCGTCTCCGCCAGATATTGCGAATAGAACGCCCTTTGCTCCATGGATAGAAACCTCAAGTAGAGGAGAGTTTATTGCTCCGATGGCAGCTTTCTCTGCTCTCTTTTCTCCTGTCGCACTTCCGATACCCATTAGTGCACTTCCTGCGTCAGACATAACAGACTTGATGTCGGCAAAGTCAACGTTTATAACTCCTGGAGTTGTAATAAGATCAGAAATACCTTCAACTGCCTGGCGAAGTACGTTATCACAATTGCTGAAAGCATCTTTGAAGTTAGTATTTTTATCTGCGAGTTGAAGTAATTTATCGTTAGGGATGATGATAATCGCATCAACTTCTTTTGCTAAATCCTCAATTCCTTTTTCTGCTATTTTCATTCGGTGATTACCTTCGAAAAAGAATGGCTTGGTAACAACAGCAACTGTAAGTATGCCTTGTTCTTTTGCAGCACGAGCTATTATTGGAGCAGCCCCTGTTCCTGTTCCTCCTCCCATTCCACATGCAAGGAATATCATATCTGCACCCTTGATCACGTCTTGAATTTCAGACTTTGTTTCTTCGGCTGCCTTCTTGCCGATTTCTGGGTCCATTCCTGCGCCTAATCCTTTCGTTAGATTTTTTCCAATGTGGATTTTCTTTTCAGCCAGGGAGTGATGGAGGTCTTGAGTGTCAGTATTCATACATATAAAGGTCACTCCTTTCACCTTAGAATTGATCATGTGGTTGATCGCGTTCTTCCCTGATCCACCGACTCCGATGACCATAATGCGTGCGAAACTCTCTATTTCTTGGTTTATTTTAGGCATATTTTTATTAATTAATGATTTAGCTGTTATTGATTAAACAATATCAGAATGTCAAAAAAAGTAAAGCATGAGCTTATAATCAAAAATGAAGCAAGAGTAGAGACTAGGGCATCAATTGTCTGATGCTTGATTTTATTGAATTTTTTATATCCTTGAAAAGCCCACCGAAAGACCCCTCGGAATATCCGTCAGCGTCGCGTCCGGAGAGGACAAGGCTCACTGCGGTAAACCAAGAAGAGTCCCTGAGCTTGGTTTTAGAGTTGCCGAAGATGTCACTTGTTCCGATACTAGAAGGAAGCTTCAAGGTAGACTTGGAATATTCTTCTAGTCGTGCAATATTTGATCCGCCGCCAACGAACACGATCCCAGCCGGCAAAAGTTCATTTCTTTTTATTTTTTTTAAGTGATTTTCAATGAGTTCGAAAATATCTGAGATGCGAGCTTCAATGATTTCCTCCAATTTCTTTTTTGAAAAATCTTCTTCCGGATTTCCAAGTTTCATATTTTCTGCTTTCTCGAGTGTCGTTTTGAATCCAAGCGCAATATCATTCGTGATGTCAGTTGATCCAATAGAGAAAGTATGAATCGCAACAGGCAATCCATTTTCAAAAACTGAAAGTGATGTGGTCTGGTGACCTATGTCGACTAGCGCAACCCCGACGAGCTTTTGTTTTTCTGTGAGTGCTATCTGGCTTAGGGCTATAGGGGATGCAATTACATCAATAGTTTCGACCCCAGCCTGAGCCATTACTGCTACTAGGTCTTCTAGGTGCTGCAGAGAATATGTAATAAATAAAGCCTTAATTTCTAGTTTTGTGCCACGCATGCCTTCAATACGCCCTAGAACTTCTTTGCCGTCGAGCCTAAAAGAAACAGGGAAAATCTGGATTACTTTTTTATTATTTAAATTTAAATTATCTTCGCAGTCTTGAAGCGCTTTATTTATATCAAGACTCGTTACTTCTCCGTTTGCTTTTGAAATTATGACCGAACCCGAGCTATACTCTCCCCGCAGACTTACATCGCTAACCGCTATGAAAGCTCTTTTGATTTTTATTCCGCCTGAAGCCTTTTCTGCAAGCGACACAGCTTTTTTTATTGAAGAAACGGCCGATGCGAAGTCTATAACATAGCCATGACGAAATCCGAAAGTCTCAGATTCGCCAACACCAATAATCTTAGGATTATTTTCTCCTTTGATGAATTCTCCCACCACGACTCTTGTCATGAATGAGCCTGCGTCTATTCCCACTGAAATATTTCTTATCATCCCGATACTAAAATTTTAAACTCTAATATTTTGGTATTATATCACTTAATCTAAAATTTAGTACGGGACAAGTACTTTTTCTCAAATTTCTTCTCTTCCGCTTCCATTTTTGCTCCATGTCTCATGCCCCTTAGATGCAGCATACCGTGGATAACTATCAAAATTAGAAATTGGTGAAAAGTTTTGTCAAAAATCGGCGCTTCTTTTTTTATAACACTTGGACAAAGTAAAATTTCTCCAACTTTTTTAGTAAGAGCAAAAGACAAAATATTCGTCGGGTTGTTTTTTCCTCTGCGTTCAGTATTTATTTTTTGCGATATTTTTTCATTAACATATGCCACTGAGAGGGAATAGTCGGAACCCAAAATGTCTTTTTTCATCTGCAAATACGACAAAGAAGGCATTTTCATCCTTGTTTTATTTACTATGAATATTTCTGAGCTTCTCATTAGCCTAGAATGGAGAATTATTTCATCTTACCCAACTTCTTCAAATGCTCGATTTCCTTTCTTCGGCCCATTCTCTTTAGAGCGCTTTTTTTTACTTTTAGTTTTGATTCCTTTCGTAGGTTGTATTTTGCTCCCTTAACCTTTCTGATTATTCCAGTCTCCTGGACACGTCTAGAAAAGCGGCGGAGAACGCTTGAGTTATTTTCATTCGGGTTTTTCTTTATCTCGATTACTGTATTTGCCATATGGGTATAGACTAACATATAAATCTTTTTTAGCAAGTTATTATTGACTTTTTGGCAAAAAAAGATATTATGAGTCATTATGAATCAGGCCGGGGACTATATAACAGAAGAAAAAAGACTCTCACTTGAAGAGGAGCTTGCGGACTTAAAGGGTCCAAAGAGAAAAGAAATTATAACAACACTAGAGTACGCAAAATCCTTGGGTGATTTATCTGAGAATGCTGAATACCATCAAGCACGTGAAGACCAAGGAAAGCTCGAAGGGAGAATTGCAAAAATAGAACAAATACTTAAATCTTCCGAAGTGATAGTTAAAAGAGGTGGGGACATAATAGAAGTTGGTTCCAAAGTAGTTGTTGAGAAGGCAGATACGCAAGCAAAAAAAATTGAAAAGACTTATACTATAGTGGGGTCGGAGGAAGCCGACATGGCAGAAGGTAAAATTTCTAACAGATCTCCTTTTGGTGAAGCGCTTTTCGGCAAGAAAAAGGGTGACAAAGTAACCTTCATGACTCCAAGCGGCAAGGTGAATTACAAAATAATAAGTGTTTCCTAAATTTTAATTAAATAAATGTCCTCAATTGATGAAATAAGAGATGCAAGGATAACAAAACTTGAACTATTGAAAAGTCGGGGGATTAATCCGTACCCAGCCGAGTCAAAAAAAGAAATAACACTGTTAGATGCGGTAAATAATTTTGATGAATTAGAAAGCGAAAATAAAGAAAAATGGATCGCTGGACGCATTATGTCTCTCCGCGGACAAGGTGCTATCGTTTTCATAACTCTCTACGATGGTACAGCGAATTTTCAAGGACTACTTAAAAAAGATATTTTAGGAGATGATAAATTTTATTTTTTTCGTGAGGTAGTTGATATTGGTGACTTTGTAGAAGCACAAGGAAAATTTTTTAAAACACAAAGAGGGGAGAAAAGTCTTGAGATGAAAGATTGGCGAATGCTCTCAAAGAGCTTGCGCCCACTTCCAGAGAAATGGCATGGACTTGTAGATGTCGAAGAAAGATTTCGAAAAAGATACTTAGACATATTAATGAATCCGGAGCTCAAAAATCTTTTCGAAAAGAAAGCAAAATTCTGGGATGCAATAAGAAATTTTCTTACAAAAGAAAATTTCTTAGAAGTAGAAACTCCAACACTCGAAGTTACAACAGGAGGAGCAGAAGCTAGACCTTTTAAGACTCATCACAACGATTTTGATATTGATGTATATCTTCGCATTTCTGTGGGTGAGCTCTGGCAGAAGAGATTACTGGCTGCGGGTTTCCCGCGTGTGTTTGAAATCGGAAGAGCATACAGAAATGAAGGTTCGAGCCCGGAGCACACCCAGGAATTCACAAACCTAGAATTTTACTGTGCGTATATGGACTACAATCAAGGAATGGATTTTACAGAAAAAATGATAAAGGAAGTAACTCGGGAAGCATTTGGAACTTTAGAATTTAATACTCATGGGCACACAATTGATTTGTCTCCCATGTGGCAGCGTATTACATATGTAGATACCATAAAAAAATTCATTGACATAGATGTATTGACTGCAAGCGAAGAAGAAATGATGAAGAAGCTCGATGAATTAAAAGTAAAATATGAAGGTACTAACAAAGAAAGATTGACTGATTCGCTTTGGAAATATTGCCGTAAGCAAATTGTAGGACCCGCGTGGCTCATCGATGTACCGAAGCTTATTTCTCCGCTTTCAAAAGCAAAACCAGAAAATCCACTTCTAACTGAGCGGGTTCAGTTGATATTGGCGG
>JBDSTB010000062.1:0-6330 GCA_039928455.1 Minisyncoccota bacterium
AAATAAAATGAAAATCATAGATATTTCACTTCCATTAAATAATCAGACGCCAGTGTATCCCAAGAATGTGCCTGTTTATGTTAGCGTTCATCAGAAAATGCCGGAGAATTCTTCTCATCTTTCTTCGATCACATTCGGATCCCATTCCGGGACTCATGTTGATGCACCGGCTCATCAGATAGAGGGTGCTCCAACACTGGAAAGTTTTCCCTTAGAAAATTTCTTAGGAGATTGTAGGGTATTAGATTTTTCTAATGAGGGAGAAGAGGGAATTACGAGAGAATTTCTTGAAAGTAAAAATATTATAGCTGGGGAGAGAATACTTTTAAAGACAAAAAATTCTCTTCGAGGTTTTAAGGAATTCTACGACGATTTTATTTACTTAGACGGAGACGGAGCGGATTACTTGGCGAATATAGGAGTTTTGCTTGTTGGTATTGACGCCTTGTCGATTAAAAAGAAAGGCGGGCCAGACAATCGCCCCCACACTTCTTTGCTTTCAAAAAATATTCCTATAGTTGAAGGATTGGATTTGTCACTTGCAGAAGAAAGAGAATATGAGCTTGTATGCCTCCCTCTTAATTTTACCAACATAGAAGGTGCGCCCGCTCGAGCTATTCTAATTGAAAAGTAAATTTTTTGAAATTTATATAGAACCATCACGGCTATTATCTTATAGATAATAAATAAATTTATGGCAGACTGGAGCAAAATCACAAGTAGGGGAAACGTAGAAGACAGGCGCGCAATGGGGCCAGTGGGAGTCGGGGGCCTAGGAATTGGCGGCGTCTTACTAGTGCTTTTATTTAACTACCTAGGAGGAGGGAGCGTTACTGATGCAATCCCTCAAGTCTTAAACCAACTTCAAAACTCTCAAGTAGTGCAACAGAATATTGATACCAAGCAATTTGAAGGTCAAGATAATTATGAAGTATTTACCTCAACTGTTCTTGGGTCTACTAATGATATGTGGAGCACGATACTAAATCAAAATAATTTAACATATACAGCTCCTAAACTGATTTTATTTAGAACATCTACTGATTCAGTGTGTGGAGGAGCTACTTCATCTGTGGGACCGCACTATTGTCCAATCGACAGTACAATTTATTTAGACGAAACTTTTTTTGATGAACTCACCAAAAGATTTGGCGCGAAAGGGGGTGATGTAGCTCAAGCGTATGTTATCGCCCATGAAGTTGGACACCATGCCCAACGTGAGCTTGGGATTTTGGGAGATAACGGAGAACTTGTAAACGGAAGCAATTTAGATGTACAGACACAATCAATAGACATAGAACTACAAGCAGATTGTTTTGCTGGCCTTTGGGCATACTCAATAAAAGACAAAGGAATATTTTTGCCGGGAGAAATCAGCGAAGCCCTAGATGCTGCCTCTGCGGTTGGGGATGATAGAATTCAAGAAAACATTAATGGCCGCATTAATCCTGAGACATGGACCCATGGATCTTCAACCGATAGAGTGGCTTGGTTTACGAAAGGGTACAATTCTGGGGATCTCTCTATGTGTGATACTTTCAACAAGTAATAAGTAATTTTAAATTTTTAGAAGATTAAAGTTGGGACCGATTTGTCGTGTACTCCATTCCCCAAGTGTCTATTTTCCCTGCCGTGATTTATGTGCTTATGAAAAATCTTTCCGTCTACAATATTGTCTGCAGCGAGCTCTTCATTGTCGATTTCCCCTCTTACGAATATAGCGTCTCCGACTTTAATATCTGAAATATTAATAATTAAAGGGTTAGCATTAATTTCTTCTGTTGCCTTCATAATATTTGCACTCGATGCGTCTACGGTGTATTTGATGTTGTCTTTAGTGGTAACAACAATAATGTTGCCATTTATGGAGGTAACTGTTCCGGCGATGCCCTTCTTCGGTGTTTCTATATTTGTTTTATGTCTTACTTCAATCCGTGAATCTTGTGTTGGGCCTGCGGCCATGACTGGATTTGATAAAAGTATGGCTGAGCCCATGAGAGGGATCACTAATAAATTTGTAATTGTTGATTTTTTACTCATAATTGATTTTTTTAAATTAATTTTAATGTAGGCAAATGTAGTAAGTAATAAACTGCTAATTTCGGTCGGTATCTACTTATATATACGCTTGAGAAACCCTAAATGGTGCAATTTAAAGCAAACTATGAAAAATAGCTCCCCCGAGCTAGCTTCCTATTTTTATGCCATGGAAGGGGACTTGTTTTGATAGCGCTTATTGCGCCGATATTAACTATGGCAAGAACAAAAGCAATAATTAATTTATTTTTTAACAACATCTTTTATTTATCCAAAAGTAAAAGTGAATGCCTGAAGTCCTGATCCTTTGATTTTCATTTTTAGTGTATGTTCTCCGTAAGATTCACCTTCAATTAGAGTATATAATTGTTCAGCTTTAACTGTAATTGTTTTGAGCAATACTTCATCTTTGTAAACTTCAACGCGTACACCATCTTTACTACCACCAACAAAGTAAACGTCCTTTGCATTGTACTTGAATGTAACACTCGCATCTCCCTTATTTTCTGCAAACTCACTTGTCATATTCCAATTTCCGCCAAGGTATAAATTATTCAATTGTACCGATTGTGGAATTGTCAGATTTTGTTCACCAGAAACTCCTGCATTGCCGTTTGCTAAATCTTCGTTTCGACTAGAACCGAAATATATTTCAGGGCTTCCTACCTTACCTGATTCTACTGTCATAACCCCCTCAGGCGTAGAGGTTGTCGTTGGTATTACAGTATTAGTTTCTGTGCGAGCATTTCTTTCAAAAAGAGCGTTCTGAATAGCTTTTTCTGTAATATCATAATCTCCCTCTCCTGCATGGTCATAGACTATAAATCCATCTATATCTATCAAATACTTTCTTGGCCAATATCTATTCTCATACGCATTCCATGTAGAAAAGTCGTTGTCGAGCACTACGGGGTATTTTATGTCAAATTTCTTCACAGCATCTTCTACATTTTGTTGTACTTTCTCAAATGTGAATTCGGGCGTATGAAGTCCTATGATTACAAGACCCCTGTCTTCATAAGTTTTATACCAACTATTTAAATATGGAATAGTTCTCTGACAATTTATGCAACTATAAGTCCAGATATCCAAGAGTACCACTTTCTTGCCCCTATACTCTGAGATAGTGATGGGTAAATTATCAGTATTGATATATCCATCAATAGAACTAAGTTCCGGAGCTATTTTATATTTTTTATTTTTCTCCATTACACTTAGCAGGGAATCTTCTGTCGATTCAATATTCGAAACATCGCTCTTTTGTGCATCTTTATCCAAAAGTTTTTGCTCTATTTTTGTTACATCCAGAAAACCTGCTTCCAATAAGGATATTTGGAGTTTTTTATCATAACCAGACACTATAGCAATAGCCACAATAATAAATATCAATCCTAGCGTTCTTTTAAACCATCCACGTGGGTTTGAGACGATACCCAATTTATTGACTATTTTTTGACCAAGCAATGCGACAACCACTAAAGATAGGGCAAGCCCGAGCGAGAAAGTAAAAAGATACAATATGCCGAGAGCAAGTGACACCGGAAGCACTGTAGCAAGAATGACAAAATAAGTAGGACTGCAAGCAGAAAATATCGGACCAAGTGATGCACCCACGATGATATCCCCCCAAATAGTATCTTTTTTAAACCCCTCTGTCATTACGGCATTTGATTTTTGACTTATGGTAGCTGTAAAGGATAGTTTCTCCCATAATTCCGGGAAGAGAGAGACCAAACCAAAAATAAATATGATTCCACCTGAGAACCATTTCCAGAAATCTTGTGGTATATCTATGAACAAAGTACTCGCCTTAAGCAGTAGAGTAAAAAGAATTATAGATAAACCCAAAGAAGTCACAACCACAAAAAGCCTTCTCTTGCTTAATGTAGAATCAGTAAGAGATCTGCCAACAATTACCGGCAAGAGTGGAAGTATGCATGGTGCAAGTACAGTCAACATTCCTGCGACGAGTGAAATGATAAGCAGGGTCATATTATTTTACTTCAGATACTAATGATGCTAGCGTGGGGCTCCCACTCCACTTTTTAATAAGGTTTCCCTGCGCGTCGACTTGCACAAATGTGTGCTGGTAGGTGACCCCATACTTTTTTTTGAGTTCCGTTGAATTGTCATAGTTTACATCTAGAATGGTAAGGCTTGAAGGAATCTCATTTAGGTTTGCCTTAATGTCTTTGTCAACAGCTATACATGTTGGACACCAGCTCGCTCGGAAGAAAAGAACTATATCGTGAGTAGCAGATGCCATTGCAATCTTGGAAGCTTCGTAACTTTCGTAAGAACCTGCCTTTGCCATTATGGCGTTGTCATCTTTCACCATTGTACCCTCTTCTTTTTGCATCATCGCGTCTTTTTCTTTTTGCATCAGTGCCTCTTTCTCCATCATTTCACTCTTAGAACTGTTCGAAGAATAAATACTAACCCCCGCTAGAATGATAATAATAGCGACAATCCCTATAATTATTTTTTGGTTCATATAAATATATTTTTAATTATTAATACTAATACCTAAGTATAGACAAAAGAAAAACGAATGTAAAGTATACTTTACATTCGTTTTGTGGATAACTACATCATATACTTTTATAGCCTATTATCACTGTATATTCTAGTTACAAGTTTTGAAAGTACCATTGCTACGAGAACTATTACGAGCCATACATCCACAGCGTCTTGCAAAGACTGAACGATAATTCCAATCGTCAGAAGCGTTGACCCTATGAGAAAAGCCACCCTTCCTGAAAGCATCCGATGTACTGAATCTCTTTCATCTTCTATTTTTTCCCTGAGAATAAAAATTGCGAAGAGTGCAAAGATAACAAGAGTGAGAGCAAGCATCACCATGTGTAGCATGTTAGGCATCCAAAAATGAAAAGGATTCAGAAGTAGTACTGTCAGTACTACAAGTATGAGAGAAATTGCTATTTCTGTTTTTAAATTATTTTTCATAAGATATTTTGAAAATTTTTTCAACTGGAAGATTAAAAAACTTGCCAATTTTTAGGGCTAATAATATAGATGGGGTGTAGTTACCTTTTTCAATCGCGATAATTGTTTGACGGCTCACTTGTATTTTTTCTGCAAGTTGCTCTTGGGTAACATTTTTATCCGTTCGCAACTTATTAACTTCATTTGAAATATATTCGGGCATTTGTATAAGGAGTATATGTATTTTGTGAGTAAAAGTCAACTCAACTTGACATTAATAAAGCCACTAGAACAATCTGCCACCTGAAACAATGATGACTTCATTTTCTTGCTGGCGGGGACAGTGAGAATTCATGATTATTCAGTTGCTATGCGAGCAGTTAGGTATGCAGTTGGAAATTATGTATATAAAAGTGGTATCATTTACTAGATGGAATCAAAACCTAAAGTTAACTCTATGAATGAATGGATACGAGCTGCTACAATATCGCCCAAAGGTGATGAAAAAACGATTCTTCGCAATGAAGTTTTTCCCAACTTAGTAAAAAGTCTAATTTCAAAAGGTGTACAAATCAAAAGTTTGATCGACGTGGGTGCAGATGCAGGTTTTGTTACTGAACTGATTAGACAAAATAAATCCGGCAATGTGTTAGACACAACTGCGATTGATGTCAATTCTCATCAAAGTAATATTTTATCCGCATCATACGGGGAAGTTTTCTTTGACGGCTGGGCAGATTGGCATAATAAATTCCCTGAGAAGAAGTCAGATTTGATTATATCATCCCATAATTTATATTACTTTAATAACCCAAAACAGATTGTTGAGCAAATGGGAGAACACCTTAATCCGGAGGGACGCATATGTCTTATTTTGGAAAATTTTGATACTGGAAAATTAAAAATGTTGCAGTCTGTTGGAGTATTACACCCTGATGATGTTGTCGTGCCTAATAATGACGTAGTAATAATTAATTCTCGCAAATTCGTCGAACAATTAAGCGAAGCGTTTGACGTAGATGAATATTATGACATCCCCATTACTGTTAGTTTTAACAATTTTGAGGAAGCGTTAAGCCGGTGTAAGGAATTTTTTGCAGGTCGCTCAATACCCGAACAACAAATAAAATCTTTATTACAAAGTGATTTAACACAAGAACCTGACGGGACATATAAATGGAGGCGAGATTCTGTATTAATAATGTTAAAAAAAAGAAAATACAACCCCCAAAGTAAGTAGAAAGAACAAATAATATAGATTGCGGAGGCGGTGAGATTCGAACTCACGGTGCCTTGCGGCACTCCTGTTTTCAAGACAGGTGCACTAAACCACTATGCGACGCCTCC
>JBDSTB010000063.1:0-3345 GCA_039928455.1 Minisyncoccota bacterium
GTTATACAACTTGGACGAAGTAGTTGTGATATAAATTTTGATTGGGATACAGTAAATCCTGTTGGCACTTCTGCCGTTTCAAACTCTGCTGGCAAAGTATTAGCAACCGGGAACTCGGGCTTAAACAAGCCATTTTCTGTAAAATATAATAATGAAGTTTTTTACCTTAAGAATAGTGGGCAACAACTTGATTTCAAAAATACCTTCTCAACTTGTGCATCGGCAACTGAGTGGAATGGTTCTGTCTGCCAGAAAGCCACTTGTCATAATGGTGCAAGTAATCCACCAATGTGTACATTTGATGAAAAAACAGGCGAGTGTAACAACGGCGCTGTCAATCCTCCGATTTGTAAAAAAATTCCTACTTACATAGAAAATTAGCTTCTAATTTTTTAGGAAAAACCACTCTTGCGCTCTACGAGCCCTAGTGTAATATATGCGTATATGAAAAAAAGAAATTCCATAATTATTCTCATACTTTTAGTCGGAGCAATAACTTTTATTTTTTACTACCAGTCACATTTAGCAAAATTAAAAAATAATTCTGCCCCAATGGCTAATTTTATCTCACGGGATGAGTTTAATGCACTCGACTATGTTAAGCAGTCAGAATATATAAAATCCATTTCTATATCTGATCCAAAATCAGCGTGGGAATACTTAAAAAGTAATTTTATTATTGACGGACAGGTAGTCGGGAATGTGCATGAGTTTGCGCACCTCATTGGAAATGTAGCATTCGAAAAATATGGTTTTGATGGAGTCAAAATCTGTGATCCATCTTTTGCTTTTGGCTGCTTTCACGGGGTAACAGAGAAAATGCTCCTCACGAATGGGCTTAGCGGAATTATGCAGATAGAAGAAGGATGCTTAAGCGCTTTTCCTAGAGAGTTAACGCAGGACTATCAGGGATGCATACACGGAATTGGGCACGGGGTATATAGTTTTGATAAAGAAAATCTAGAACAATCATTAAAAGACTGCGACGCCGTTAGCGAGCCCAACAGCCAGTTCTGCTACGATGGAGTTTTTATGGAAAATGCGCAATCGTTGCAAGAAAGAAGTCAAGGAGAAAGCAACATACAAACTTTCGATAAAAAAAATCCATGGAAATTCTGTACCGACTTAGATGTTCGCTATCATTTAAATTGCGCGAGATACAGAAGCCAAACTTTTTTACAAAATTCTTTCTTGGATAACGTTTCTCCTTATAAAGAGGCCGGTAAATATTGTGCAGCTGGACCGTCTATTCTTTTACGGACAACCTGCTTCGAAAGTTTGGGATACTACATTGCCGAAGGAACATTAGGACAACCAGATACGATATTACAAAATTGTAACGAAATAGAAAGTCAGCAAGGAAAAGAGATATGTATTATAGGAGGAGCGACAGAGAGTGTCTTCCAAAGATATGCGGGGTATAATGATACAATTACGACGCTTTGCGGCACCTTAAGTGAAGTGAAGAAAGTAGAATGCGAAACACAAACACGTAGCCATATTAATAAAACCTTTGAAGATTAAATTATGATCGAAAATCCCAGTCCCCAAAAATATAAAGACTCAAATAAGAAATTAGTAATTTTATTAGTTATAATTATAGGAATAATTGCTTTCTTCGTCGTTTCTTTTAAAGCTGGAATTTTTTCTACCAAATCCCTCAATAATACAGAAGAAAAAACTCAATCAGTAGCAACTCAAATCCCAGAAATTGAAGCCATTAAGAGTACAGAAAATTTAACCGAGCAAAAAGGGCAGTACCAGAAATTAATCGATCGCGTTGGTCCAAGCGAGGCCCAAGATGATCTTTATCTTTCTGGACTTCCTTTTACTGGACAGACTCATTTACTCAATCATCTAGCAGGGGATTATCTTTATAAAAAGTTCGGCGCAGCTGGGCTCGTGCAATGCAAAGATTATTTTCTTTCATCTTGTTATCATGGATTTCTTCTTCACGCTATTGCGCAGGGTGGTATGGCAGAAATTTCTAAGACCTATGACTATTGTCGTGATGCAGGCTTTGCCGTTGCCAGTCAATGCGCACATGCGATGGGGCATGGGTTCCTCGCAAATGTTGGATATAAAAATTTAACCAAGGCTCTTACTACGTGCGACGAAGCAGTAATTACAATAAAAGATTTTCCTCCGTTTAATTGTTACGATGGAGTATTTATGGAAAACATTTGGGCGGTTCATGACGGAACTCCATCACCAGACAGATGGGTGAAAGAGAGTGACATAATGTATCCTTGCAATGATAAAAGAATCGATAAGAAATATCTTGGAGGATGTTGGTCCAATCAGCCATCGCTCATTTATCAATACTACCAAGGTGATGTGAAAAAAGTTGCTGATAATTTGTGCGCAAAAGTAACGGATGAAAATTTCAAGCAAACCTGCTTCGATGGGCTAGCGCGCCAAATTCACCCGCTCACAGAAGGGAAAGCAGAAAAAGTTTTAAGTTACTGCTCGCTTATGCCGGACCAAAGGTGGAAGAATTTCTGCACATCTGTTAATGCTGGTGCGAGCTATTCAGTTGGAGACCATATATCCCCGTTTCAGATTTGCGGCGCAATAGACCAAAGCGGGAAAGAAGAATGTTACAGCCGAGTAATTTCTATGATGAAATCCTACCAGAAACCTGGTGAAAATTTGGCAGAGATGTGTGCTCAAATTACTGATAAAGAATGGCAAGATAGATGTCAAAACATGAACAGTAATTAAAATTATGAAAGTATCTGTGGATAACTTTTTAAAAGCAAAAAAGCACCAAAAACTCACTTTTTTCAAAATTCTCAATCTAGCTCTATTTTTAAGCCTTTTTAAGCCTTTACATTATAAACTTTTTATATGCTTATAAAATAAGGGTATTTATCCACAGTAAAGCCGAAATCCTGTCAAAATTGAAAATTTCGTGGTATAATAATTTTGTAATTTCTCGCTCGTCGAAAATTTAACAGCTTCGCTATGCGAAGCACGGAGGCGCCATGCGCAGCATTGCTCGTGCAACACTCGTTGCGCTCGCGATCTACGCGAGCGCTCTCACCCTGGCCTGTAGTGGAGGAGACTCCTCCGGGCCTGGCCCAGTTACCCCACCACCAACCGTAACGCTCAGCACCATTTCCGTTTCGGGACAGACACCGATGACGGCGAATCCGAATGCGATGACTCAGTTTGTCGCAAACGGAAAGTACTCTGACGGGAGCACTCAGTCGCTCTCGTCAGCTACTTGGAAATCGTCCGACGAAACTGTCGCAACGGTTTCGGGAGGTGGTGGTGTTACCGCCATCAAGGCGGGAAGCTTCGTAATCAGTGCAACAGCTTCAGGTGTTACCGGCTCAATGT
>JBDSTB010000064.1:0-1613 GCA_039928455.1 Minisyncoccota bacterium
GAGCAATGGCTTGTGGCCATGCAGAGATAATATATAAGCTCCCAACATTGCGCCCTCAAGGCAATGCGCATTCTTATAACGCATTGTGAAGATCGGTGATTTAAGTGTCTCTCCATTATTCTCAAAATTAAATCTTAAGCCATTTAAAAAATCCTGAACTTTGGCAGGAGTATTTAATTTCTTAAATAGCGCTTTTTCTTTTTTACTAAAAGAATTCATAAATAATTTAGAGTTTTCCGATTATTTTTTAATTATTTACAAATTGTATCATATAATTTGTAAATAATTTATTCTAATAAAAAAATCCTGCGTAACCCGCAGGATTTTTCTCTTTGCTTATGCTTATTTTTTCTTGGCCTTTTTAGGCTTCTTCACATCCTTTCTATATGCGTTATTTCCTTTTCCCATAAATTTTTTTTATAAAAAATTGATTATCTAATAATATTAAATCCCTAAACTATTCAATGAACCAAGGTAACTATTCAGAAATGCCGGCAAAACGAAAGCAAGCCCGATCATGGGCAGTACTACTGCAATTACTGTAATCCATATCATCATCAAGAAATATTTTCTAGTCTTTTCTACTGATTTGTAAATCGCGTCAATCTTTACGACTTGCTCATCTATTTTTCTTTCTAGGTTTTTTATTTCCTGATCCATAATTAAGGGTTGTTTTGCTGATAATCTTTATGGTAAAAATAAGCCACAAGAAGAATAATTATTAAGATTCCAAAAGTCATAAAAGCCATTGATGGTATAGATATAAGTCCACCGAATTCGTGTACCAATCTTTTCACGCAAGAAACTCCGGACGGATCACAGGGAGCATTCCCTTCTCCAAAATAATATATATATACATGGTAAATTGAAAATAATATTCCAACAAGCAAGAGTGGTAATGAATATTTAATTACTCCTCGATCCTTTTTATACCAAGCGATTCCAAAAAGTATAACTTGAGGATAGATAAATATCCTCTGTACCCAACATAGAAAACATGGAACGAAGTTAACGACTTCAGAATAGAAAAGAGACGCAAGCATAGCAGAAAGTGAAACAAGGAAACCAATCAATAAGAAATTATTCTTTACAAAAGACAAGTATGCATTCTCCCTTACTTTCAGCATTAGAAACATCAACGCCAAGAGAGCTAGCGCAAACATAATAATAATGCTGGTGCCTAAAAACAAATTTACATAATGAACGTTTTCAATTGTCATATTTTATTGCGCTTCTGGGTTAGCTGGAGTAGGAGTTCCTTCTGGCACAGTACCAGAGGCTGGGCTACTTCCTCCTGGAGCCACAGGTATAGCTGCCCCTTCTCCATCCGGCAGTGTACAAGAACTTTTCTCGGCCAATTGTGCTAGAGGAATTTCACCAGTGAGTCGAGAACCATCTGCAAATTCCCAAGTTGGATAACTTGCTATTTTCTTATCTATACAAATTTGAGTCTGACCCGATGCGTCGGGAGTAGAACATTCCACGTATGGTAACAACTTCACAGAAGATCCAAAAAGTTTCTTTTGCGCTTGGCAGTGAGGACACCAATAGGCTCCATAGAATTTAGCATTACTGTTAGATAAACAAGTAGCAAATGCATCATATTTACCCGG
>JBDSTB010000065.1:0-1914 GCA_039928455.1 Minisyncoccota bacterium
TCAGGTTTAGGAACAAATGATGTTGGATATGAGGTAGATGATGATACAAATGGACGTGTAACTGTATCAGCACCCGATACAGAACTTGCTACTCCTGACATTTCTGTAACTCGCTAAATTTATTTAGTAAACAAAAAACTCTCCTCTAGGGAGTTTTTTGTTTTGTGCTAGTTAAAATATTCAGGAGAATTGGTAGACATCCAATCGAAAAATTGTCTTGATATGGTTGAAGCGCTTACACTGTTTGTCTTTGGGCCTGATTCCATCATAAGGGTAAAGGCATATTTAGGATTTTCTGCTGGGAAGAATCCCATCACCCAAGAGTTGACTCTATCTTTGTTAGCTCCCAGCTGGGCAGTACCGGTTTTAACAGCAATGTGTACATATGGCACATTTAATGCAGAAGCAGTCCCGGAAGTTACAGCCATTCTCATTCCCTCTTTTATGATTGTAAAATAAGTATTTGGTATATCTATTTTAGAAGTTTGTTCTTCTTTTTTCTTATCTCCTAATATGTAGTGAGGAGTTATAAGTGTTCCACCGTTTGCTATAGATGCGGCAGCTCTCGCCATTTCCATCGGAGTCACTTGGAATCCATACTGTCCTATGGCAGTGTGATAAGTATCTCCTATGCGCCATGCATCGCCCGAAAAATTTTTAACTTTCCATTCTGGACTTGGAATTATTCCTTGTGTTTCGTCCGGTAAATCTACTCCAGTTTTTTCCCCGATACCAAAAATCTTGCTATACTTTTCGATATTTGATATTCCGAGTCCTTTCTGGTCGGCATATCCTCCTCCAATTGAATAGAAATATACGTCGGACGAAACAGCTAATGCTTCACGCATATCAGTCCATCCATTTGCTCGCCAGTCTTTAAACACAGTTTTTTGGTCAGGGAAATATGGATTAGGAATAGAAATTGATCCGGTAGATAGGATTTTTTTATATGGGTCAATTATATTTTCAGCAAGCGCGCCTAATGCAAAGAATGGTTTGACGATAGATCCGGGTGTATAAAGGCCTGAAATAGTTCTATCCACAAAAACTTTTCTCTTATCACTCAAGTACCCACTGATTGCAGCCTTATCTTTTCCCAGCGATAAAACTTCAGAATTATATTCAGGATAGCTAGTAGAGGCTAGAATTTCTCCATTTTGTGCATTCACTATAACTCCTGCGCCGCCCGAGAAATTAAAGTTTTCTGCAGCATGTTGTATTAAGTTGAATAACTGCATTTGAAGCCTGGAATCAATAGTAGTTACCAGGTCTGTTCCCCTAACAGGGGCATTTATTACATTTTCTGAATTAACTTCTCCGACTGCGTTCGTTTCTATGATCTTGGATCCATTTACCCCTTTTATTAGCTCACTGTATTGCTTTTCTAGCCCATCTTTGCCAATGAACTCACTTTGCCAATAATTCCCCGTTGCATCTTTAGCTGGATATCCCACGTATCCAAGCACATGAGAAAATCCTGGAGATAAATAAGAACGAGTGTACAAGTCTGAAGTTTCATCAGCCTTTTTATTCCAAGCGAGTTCCACATTATTTCTATCATATATTATTCCCCTCTCAGTAAAAATATTTACTTTTGCGAGTATGTTGTTTTCACTTCTTTTTCTAAACGAATCTCCGTTTTTGATCTGCAGGTATATTAATCGCGCTCCAAAAACCAAAGTAATTAATAGAAAAAAGACTCCCAAAAAAAGAATGGTTCTCTTCGGAATTGGTTTTTCGATTCTCCCCTCAAATTGTTGCCGATCAAAATTCTGTAAATTCTGTGAATCTAAAAAGATTTCATCAGGATAAACAAAGAAGTTCTTGTATTTACTATTTCTTTTTAGTATTCGAGTAATCATTTTTCATTTAATCTTAAGAATAAAACTTGAGCTTTCTCTTTAGGATTTCTGC
>JBDSTB010000066.1:0-5450 GCA_039928455.1 Minisyncoccota bacterium
GCTCCATTGCCAAGCAAGTCAGTTGCAAACATGTGGCGCATGACGTGCGGAGTTACTTTCTTTGAAATTCCTGCTTTAATTGCGTGCTGTTTTACAATTCTTTCGATCGATCTTCGGGTTAGAGGGCCGGCGTCTTTTGCCTTCACAGTATTTTTCGAATGTTTTTTTGCGTGCATTTCGTTGCCAACTTGCACGAAGAGTGCATCGCTCATATCTTTGCGAGCATTTAAATATTTTTTTACCGCATCTTTTGCCTCAGGGGAAATAAATACCACGCGTATTTTCCCACCCTTACCCCGCACCGATAATTCTTCTGACCCTAGATCAATATCAGAAGGGAGAGAACAAAGTTCTGAAACACGAAGTCCTGTAGAGAAAAGAAGTTCGAGTATTGCTCTATCTCGCAAATCTTTTAATTCTGTACCGGATGGGGAATTAAGCAACCTTGTTAATTCGTCATGGGTAATAAGGTCGAGCTGACGTTGAGTAACTTTCGCAAGCTCGATACGTTCTGCAGGCATAGACTTAACTTCTTGCCGTGCTAAATATTTTAGAAAAGCGCGTAGAGCGATCAAATAATAATTTTGAGTTTTTTTAGAAAGTGTTTCACCCGACGCTCTGTTGTTGCCGGTGCTCTGCCTATTGAGCCAAAGTCTAAATTCGCGAACGCTCGTATCTGTAATTTTTTCTGGGTTATCATTTTTCGTAAAATTTAAAAATATGGAAAGATAGTGATCATAATTTCTGACAGTGTTTAGCGAGCGACCCTTTTCGATTTCGATATATTCTAGGAATTGAGTTTTAAGCTGTTTTAGCGATGACATATTTAAATATTATAACAAAATATTGTGCGACACGCTTAATGACTATATATTGACATATTTATTCGAAAGGAATATCGTCTTAGCAAAGATCCCCAGTTAACGTAGCAGTTTCACGCAGTAGAATGGAGGCATGATGAAGATCTCGTTTGCGGTAAAGTTTGGTGTATGTGTGCCTGCTCTCATGGGGGTGTTGTATTTGGGAGACAGACTCTCCCAGCACCACGCAGGAGTTCAGAGTACAGATTCGGAGCTCCCCTTGATGGATCCCGTTGTTGTGTGGGCCCAAGTTTTCGAAGGTTCGACATTCGTCGAATCAGAAGTTCGTGTGTTGGACTTGTCGAACATACGGTTCGACTCGACGGATTAACCCCGCAACAACGGAGGAGTGATGCATGACGCATGCCAGCAGTTGCTTGCAGGCGCAGCAGTGGGAGTGGCCGTTTGCACTTCGGGGATTTGTGTTAGTGTCTGGGTGGAGGCGCAGAAACATAATCCTCCTCCTGTCGTTGTAGTGCAGAGAGTATTGAGCCCGAAGTGCGTGGACTCAATGGGCTACGCTCCGCAACTACCGCGACGCAACACGAACAACGTATTCTTTTCTTCCTCCGGCACCTGAAGAAAGAAGGATAAGCCCCGCCGAGGAAAATCGGCGGGCAAGCAATCAAGAATCTACGAGGTTCAAGCCTCGTGAAAGTAATGCTTCTCACGAGGTTTTATTTTGCCGGTCTCTTCATTGACAAATAGATAGAAAGCTTATATAATATAAAAAGAAGCTGCGATTATCGCAGTCTTCTTTGACACCAAAATAGGATAAAAAAGATGACAGAGTCTCAGAAGGGACCCAACAAGGTTGTGGTCGTTGCTTTTGTCGTTCTCGTACTCGCCGCGGTAGGGTTTTCTTTCTATCCAAGCGCATCGGAGCCGAAAGGGATGAACGTTGTGACGGATGCCGCCCCACGTTGGGACGATGCTCAGCATCTTCACATCAAGACAACACTCGATTCGCTGAAGAAGATGCCTGCAAACCGACACCAGGCATTTCTCGAGAGCGAATGGCCGACGTTGGCCAATGATGTTGTAGCAAGACTCGCGCTCAAGAAACGTCTCCCTGGCGGCCGCGCGGATTCGGTGGTTTACCGTTACGGATCAGGAAACGGAATCCGAGCCGACGACGCGAAAGGTCAGATTAACGAGGGTTACTTCGAAGACGAGCTAGTTGCGTATGTCTACGCGGGGAACACTTCGCCGACGAGGGTCATCGTTCGCTGTTTGAACGGGATATATGAGATCGAAGGAAGTGATCTCAATCTCGAACGCAGCTTCGCAGTTACGCCAACGACACGGTTCACTGTTGCGAAGGGCAAAGGGCTGAATGCATACGTCAGTTTCTTGACATCCGTAGAACTTGCGAGAGCATTTGACTTGCAAGTCTCGCGCGGAAAGTACAACCAGCCGAAAACGAAGATTTCATTCGACGAGGCGCGCCAGCTCGCGGATTCACTTCGGCAAGTCGGAGTTCGAGTCAAGGTCTACCCCGGGGATCAGTTTGATCTCGCGGCGGGAACGTATACTCCTGTTCACGGGAAAGTTCGGCAAGCCAAAATGTAAACAGTTGGCCGGGCGGACGATGAAGTCCGCCCGGCAGCTGAGTCACAAATCAAAATCTTTCCAAATTGGAAAGTATGAACCGCGAGGTTCAAGCCTCGTGAAACTAGCTTTCATGAGGTTTTTTATTTTGTTTTTTTAATAATGTATAATACGGAGTATGGAAGGTTTTCCAGGATCAGGCTCAAATTTTAGAAAAAAAGTAGATAAACTAAAAAGAAATGCACTTTTGATGGGTACTTTAGCTATGCCCAATACTACTCCACAGCCAATTCCCAAAGAACCAACTCCAGTCGTAGCTGAAGCATTAGAGCCCCAACAAAAAGCTGAACAAAAGTCTAAAAAGAAATCTAAAATACATAAAGTAAAATCTAGAAAAATTCCACATCCAAAAGTTTCAGCCAAAGGAAGCCCGGCTGCGATGAACGAACAGTTTAAAAAATCACAAGAAGCGGATTACGATCGACTTAAAAACACTAAAGAAGTACAACAATTTCTGCGTGCGGGTATATTAGTCCGTATTTCGGGAAACGAGAATTATAGATTACATAATGTTAATTTTCCATATGCACGTCCAGAAGTGAAACTTTTTGTTGAAAGATTTTCCCAGCAATATAGAGCAACGTGTGGCGAGCAAATGGTAGTAACGAGCCTCGAAAGGCCAATAGATCATCAGCCTCGTAACGCATCTAAAATATCTGTTCATCCAGCAGGAATGTCAGTAGATTTTAGAATTTCCAAAAAGAAAAGATGCAGAGAAGTTTTTGAAAGAATCGCACTTCAGCTCGAAGCCAAGAGAGTACTTCAATATACCCGCGAGAGATTCCCACCCCACTATCACATTGCAGTTTATCCAGAATATAAAACTTACGTAAACAAAAAATAGCTCAAAAATAAGGGCTTGCAATTTAGCCCAGTTTATGCTAATGTAAGCCCATGTTAACTACTAAGAAAAAGCAAGGAGTGATTAAGAAAAATCAGATACACGATAAAGATACAGGCTCTCCTGAGGTGCAGGTTGCTGTGCTTTCTTCTGCAATTGACGAATTAGCGAAACATTTAAAGAAGCACAAGAAGGATAATCACTCAAGGAGGGGCTTGATCAAGATGGTTGCAGATCGCCGAACTCATTTGAAATATTTGGAACGAACAAACAAGACTCGCTATAATGCACTCATGAGGAAAATGGAACTTGTCTAAGCATTTTTTCTTCGACCACCCAGTTTTAAAATTATGAAGCATCATTTGAATAGCGCTGTAATTTTTTTTACAATCATAGTTATTGCTTTTTGCGTTGGTATATACATGTATTCTCAAAGTAGCTCGTTTGTTAAAGGAGGGGCCAACATATCCTGGGAGACTGCTTCACTTAAAATAATTATCAATCAAGGATTTTGCCCACCGTCTTTTCCATGTTATGAAACCTATAAGCTAAGTTCCGAAATAGGATCTCAGGGAGCAATTTTTCATAACGACGAATTGAAAGGGAAAATATCTGAAGCCCAAGCAAAAAAACTTATTAAAATCTCGTGGAATACTTATAAAAGCAATATTTGCACCCCGCTCTACTTAGATAAAATTTCTGAAAATTATGAGCTAACAATTGACGGAAAATTTTATGCATTTGGCGAAGATCAAGGATGCAAAGAAATGCAGGATGTAGTTAATACTATTAATAAGTAGTTTATTGTATAATTAAAATATGACAGTTATAAAACATAAAGAACAGAGAGTCGGTGTTTTCATCGATACCCAAAATCTCTATCATTGCGCGCGCAACTTATATAAGTCTCGCGTTAATTTCGGTGCGGTTTTGAAGGATGCAGTTGCAGGAAGGAAATTAGTCCGTGCAGTTGCATATGTGATCACCACAGAAGCAGGGGATGAGAAGAATTTCTTTGAAGCTCTGCAAAAACTTGGTATTGAAACCAAGACAAAAGATTTACAGATTTTCGCTGGGGGTGCCAAGAAAGCAGACTGGGATGTGGGACTTGCCGTGGACGCAATTAAAATGTCGCCGAGGCTTGATTCGGTAGTGATAGTTTCTGGAGATGGAGACTTTGTTCCACTTGTAGAATATTTACAGACTATCGGTGTGCAAGTCGAAGTTGCATCATTTGGTAAATCAACATCAGGAAAACTAAAAGAAGCCGTCGATGATTTCATTGATCTGTCAGAGGATCCAGCTAAATACCTAATAGGATTTAAGTAGAAAACGCATCTCTTGACTTTTAATAGAAAAAAGAGTATAATATACTTATACGTTCTTTCTATGTGTTCATTCGCCATAGCTTTCAGTAATTAAAACATTTGATTTTTGAAAGCTATGGCGATAATTGTCGTCCTCTAGCACGAATAAACTTTTGAATGGAGTCTGACAATGGTTACGGCCAACAGCTTCAACCCCGACCTGAACGTAACAGGCTCGGAGCTGTGGAACAGTGATTTCACAGAAGACAAGGAAATCGCCCTAGCAGTGGAGAAAACGCTGAAAGAGCTCATTGCTACCCTAATTCCGGTGATCAAGTATGTTGATACCGAAATAACCCCGCAGTTTAGGGGTGTCGTCGTAGCTAACCACGAGGGCGCGCAATTGCTTCTCTCTCGCAACGGTAAATGGGTGCGTGGCCTTTCGGACGGACGACACGAGGAAGACCCAGCAGCATGGGAGAAGTTTGTGGTTTCTGAGATTTTCGAAGGGCTGGAGACCGCATTCACGACCGCAGTCGAAAAGAAAACAAAGCATCTCGCGGCCGTCGAAGCGCGACGGGAACTCCTGACGAAAGTCGGAGCCTTGGCTCGCGGCGACAAATAAAATCTGTCTTCACCTTCTATGGGTGGCGGGCGTCTCAATCGAGATGCCCGTTTTTATTTTTATCGTTGCATTTTAGGTTCAAAATGCTAATATAATCAGTACCTGCCTGCCGGCAGGCAGGGTTTATTAGTTAATCAGTTCGCGTTCAGACATATAGTAGTGTACCCATTTTTGAGGAACAATACTTCAGTTTGGACACGAACTAG
>JBDSTB010000067.1:0-4369 GCA_039928455.1 Minisyncoccota bacterium
CTTTGTTTTGAAAGAAAAAAGTCATTTGCGGTTTTAAACTCTCTCACCGTAGGCGATACAAGTCCAGAAATTATTGCTAAAGATATAAAAAGAAAAAAAATAACCGATATGAGCATAGCCGCTCCGCTATTTCTTTTTATATTCGTTGTTTCCCCTTTCTTTTTTTCAAAATTCATCATTATTTTTATAAAGGATTACTCTTAATAAGAGTCCCTAAGTACAATCGTATCATAGAAGTTTTCTGTCCGACCCAAAGCATCGTTCGTAGATTTAACAGTTAAAACAACTTTGACAGCTTTTCCTGTTGTGGTGGTGATCTGTGTGAAAGTTAGGGCTGTAACATAAATGTTGGGAGTGTTAAGATTGCCGGTTAGCGTCCCATTTTCTAAAAAGCGTATATCGTGCCCCGAGAGAACAAACTCCTCTGTTTTATTTGCACCAGCAACATCCTTTGTATTTAAGACAAGATCGGTACCGCTGATGAAATTAATACCATAAGACCCCCTAATTTCCCGCGAAATTCTTTCCATAATGCTTGCGCTCTCCACAAACTCCCCCTGAATTGCAGTTTCGCGAAACGATTTGGTCATTATTACCATTGCATTAATTGAAACCAACGAAATAATCGCAAAAATTGAAATATAAAAAAGAAGCTCGAGCATAGCATAACCTCTTTTTTTGTTTTTAAAAATTTCAGGCATTTAAGAAAAAATATTTAGTATATAAAATTGCAATATCTTGGTCACTGTGGTTGTGCCTTCATTCCAGGAAACAGTAACTGTTACTAATTTTGTATTCGGGTCATCCGTCCCTGAGCTAGAAATATCTTTGGTTGTATTGTCTCTATTCACGCTCTCTAAAGTTACTACTCTGGTAAAAATTCCTACTGTGTTTGGCGTTGTAGACATTGTCCAGGTACCTGATGTGAACGTAGGATAATAATCAGCATTTATTGAAAGACCAGAAATATTAGTCCAAGCATTATCTCTATATATCCTTAATGCTTCTGCTCCTTCTTCAAGTAAGAATGCCGCTTCTGTAGCATGAAGCGCCTGTCTGGATAAAGAAATTGATTTCTGGGAGACTGCCATGGCTGCAAGTATTGAAGCAGTTATTATTGAAATTGCGACAAGTATTTCGATTACAAAAAAACCTCTTTGGTATTTTCTTAATTTAATTTTTGGAAAATTAATCATTTTCAGATTGGCTTTTAGTTTGAGCTGGCAGACCCCGTTGCTGATATTGTTACTATTTTCGAATAATTACTTGTCGCTATTGTTATCGTCCCGGTTGCGCTTGGTGCACCCGTAAGACGATTGAAGTATATTGCCCCTGAGGTGCCGCTCACTCCACCTAGCGTGACATTGGTAATGCTAGCGGGAGATGTAATAATTATAGTTTCGTTATCACTAGCCCCCGAGGAAAATACTTTGCCTTTAAAAATTATAACTTTATCAGACTGGAAATGCACTCCATACTCCGAGGAGCTTATCGAGGATAAAGTTTCACCTTTTGCTTTATTGATCGAAGAAATTGTATCTAAAATTGCACCTTTAAAAACTTGGTTTTCTCGAATCTTGGAAAACTTAGGAAGAACTATTGCTATTAAAAGCCCCACAATAGCAATGACAATTAAAACTTCTATTAACGTAAATCCTTTTTTGTAAAAATTTTTCATTAGTTAATATTATTCAACACAGAATAAAGAGGTGTAATCATGGAAATTGCGAAAAACCCGACACCTGCACCAATAATTATCATTAGTACTGGTTCGATAATAGTCGAAAGATTCTTGGTTTTGTTCTCAATTTCTTCTTCGTAAAAAAGTGCGATTTCAAGTAGCATGTCTGAGAGCTTCCCAGTTTCTTCCCCTACTTGTATCATTTCTGACATCATTACGGGATACAGCTTCTGGTTATTGATAAAAGCATCAGAAAATGGTAAACCTTTCTCTATAGCAACTTTTGACTGAACTAATACTTTTTTATAATAAATATTTTGTACCACATCTTCTGTTATCTCCACCGCCCGTGTGATGGACACGCCTGCAGAAAGTAGAGAGGCCATAGTTCTTGCAGTTCGCGCGGTGTTTAACTCGCGTGCCAAGCCCCCAATAACTGGAAGTCGTACAACTATATAATCAATATATTTTGCCATAAATTTCGCTTTAAAAAGCGCTGCTAAACCAATTCCTCCTCCAACTATAAATACAAAGGTTATAATCAGATTGTGGGAAAAGAAGTTTCCCATGAAAACAATTATTTGGGTTGATACGGGAAGCTTTACTCCTAAATCTTTGAATGTACTTGCGAGCGTCGGTACGACGAAAGCAAACATCAAAACTCCTATGATTATCATTGCCGAGAGAATAACTCCAGGGTAAATAAGTGCCCCCCGGATTTTCTTAGTAAGATTGTTAGATTTTTCTAGGTTTAAACCAATATCTGTTAGGGCACCTGCTAGATTACCTGACTCTTCGCCAGCTTTTGTCATGGAGACAAAAAGATTAGAAAAAGTATTAGGAAATTTAGCTAACCCTGATGACAGAGTTCCGCCCATATTTATTTCTGCGGTTAATGTAACTAGAATTTTATTCAATGTGGTATTTTTTGTTTGTTTTAATAACACCGATAGTGCTCTAGAAAGTGAAAGCCCCGCTTTTAGCATTCCGCTTAAATTTTTAGTTAAAATTATGAGTTCTCCGTTAGATATTCTTCCTAAAATAAACTTAAGTAAATTTTTTAATTCAAAAGAAGAAGCGCCACCTTTTTTGGCAATAGTAATAGGTACACTCCCGCGACTTTTGAGCTCACGAGATGCGGCAAAACGATCATCAGCCTCTATTGTGCCATCAAAGATTTCGCCACTTTTTAATTTTGCTTTATATGAAAATAACATGTTTGCTTAAGATGAAGTGGAAAATTTTTCATAAATAGCTGGCTCCGATGTTATTTATAAAAAATTTACTACTTCATCTTTCTCTTATTCAGACACAACTCGGAAAACTTCTTCAAGTGTTGTAACTCCCAATACCGCCTGGAAAACTCCATCTTCAAGCATAGTCATCATTCCCTCTTTCTTTGCCTGCTCTTGAATATCATCCTGAGAACTTCCCTTCAAGATCATTTCTTTTATAGTTCCAGTAACTTTCAGAACTTCGTGCATTCCGATACGACTCGCGTATCCATCTTCTAAATCACTAACCCTTATTGGTTTGTAAAAAGGAATTTTATCCCATGTCGCTTTGTCATCCACTATTTTTTCAAGCTTCAGAAGGCCAAGCATACGATCAAGGTCTACAATTTTTCCCAAATTTTTTATTTCTACCTCAGACAAAAAATATTTTTCTTTGTTGGGTAATAATCTCCTTACCAGTCTCTGGGCTATGATGGTTTTCACAGTTGCTGTAATAAGAAAAGGTTCGACTCCCATATCCATCATTCTAGGAATTGCTCCAGCGGCAGAATTAGTGTGAATTGTTGAGAGCACGAGGTGACCTGTGAGTGATGCATTGATGGCTAGGCTTGCTGTTTCTTGGTCCCGAATCTCTCCTACCATAACAATGTCCGGGTCCTGCCTTAGGAGTGAACGAAGTCCGTTTGCAAAAGTAAGACCTATTTCGGGTTTTACTTGAGTCTGGTTAACACGCGGCATTTGGTACTCTATCGGGTCCTCGACTGTTGAAATATTTACTTCTGGTTTGTTCAGAATCTCTAGCATCGTATAGAGCGTGGTAGTCTTACCCGATCCAGTCGGACCGGTGGCGAGCACCATTCCTGTTTTTTGCTTTAGTGAAAGATGAATTTCCTCAAGGCCTTCCCCGTGAAAGCCCAAGCCTTCAAGCGAGAATCCCTTGCTTGTTTCTTTCAGTATTCTCATCACTGTTTTTTCTCCGTAAAAGGTTGGAAGCGTAGAAACACGAAAAGAAATTTTCTCGCCGTTTTCTTCTATTTTAAATCTTCCGTCTTGCGGTAATCTTTTTTCATCAAGTTTTAGATTTGACAAGACTTTTATACGCGCGGTTATTCCCGCGCTCGCATTTTTGTCCAGTACCATCGCTTCGTGCAATATTCCATCTATTCTGTAGCGGACAGTTAAGTCGTTTTCACCTGGTTCTATGTGCACGTCCGATGCATTCTGCAGTATCGCATGAAAAATAAGCGAATCAACAATTTTAATAACCGGCAGGTCTTCCGCCATCTCGCGAAGCTCGCTCTCGGACTTTTCCTCATCTTTTGTGTCAGAAATTTTAAGCGACTTCGATTCTTTTTTAATTATTGTGTCAAAGTCAGCTTGCAAGCTTTTTCGATACTGAACAAGCACAGACTTGATAGAAGTACTGTCTGTAAGTCGAGGAAGTATCTTAAGT